>CAIXBE010000602.1 GCA_903917595.1 uncultured Rhodobacterales bacterium | reverse complement strand
GAGCGGATGGCCAAATGGAATGAGTGCCTTCGGATCGAAAGCGATCTTGGGCCGGGGCATTTCGTCGGAGGGAAACCCCTTGCGGGCACATGGTGGGACAAGCAATCAAAAGGAAACTCACATTGAGACTCATGCGTTTTGGCGACCGGACTGGCGCAAATATCCCGTGCGTGCTGGACCAACAAGACCAACCCCGCGATGTCTCGGCGCTGGTCGCCGATTTCACCCCCGACACCTTGTCCCCCGCGCTGTTGGCGCGGTTGCGCGATGCGGATCTATCGTCTTTTCCAAAGGTTGATCCAATGGGTTTGCGCATTGCTCCGCCAGTTGCACAACCGCGCAATATCTGGTGCATCGGGTTGAATTACTCCGACCATGCGGCCGAGGCGGGTATGGCAATTCCGGTCGAGCCGATCCTATTCAACAAATCCTCCGCCACCTATTGCGGGCCGAATGATCCGATCTACCATTCCGCACAAATGACCAAGCTGGATTGGGAGGTCGAGCTGGGCATCGTCATCGCCAAACCGACATTGGGGATCACAGCGGCACAGGCCATGCAGCATATCGCGGGCTTTGTCGTGGTGAACGATGTCTCGGAACGGGCCTGGCAGATGGAACGCGGCGGGCAATGGGTGAAGGGCAAATCCTTCCCCAATTTCTGCCCGACCGGGCCATGGCTGGTGACACCGGACGCGTTGGGCGACGTGCAAGCGCTGGACATGTGGCTGGACGTGAACGGCACCCGGATGCAGACCGGATCGACCGCGAAGATGATCTTCGATGCCGCCTTCATCGTCGCCTATATGAGTGAATTCTGCCAGTTGGAGCCGGGCGATCTGATCTGCACCGGCACCCCGCCGGGCGTTGGCCATGGGATGAAACCGCCGCGTTACCTTGGTGTCGGCGATATGGTGTCTTTGGGCATCACCGGGCTGGGCGAACAACGCCAGGCCGTCGTGGCCTTCGATGCCTTTTCTGAAAGGACGCCCTCGTGACTTCCGCCGAAACTCCACGCCGTTTGGTTGGCCGCACCGCGCTTGTCACTGCAGCCGGACAAGGCATTGGCCGCGCGATTGCCGAGCGGTTGGCCGCCGAAGGTGCGGAAGTCCACGCGTCGGACCGCAATGCCGACCTGTTGGGCGACCTGGCTGTCGCCTCGACGACAGCCCTTGATGCCACCGATGGCGCCGCAGTTGCGGCCTATGCGGCGCGCTTTGACCGGGTAGATGTGCTGGTCCATGCGGTAGGATACGTCCATCACGGCAATATCGAAGCCTGCAGCCCGGAAGATTGGCGTCGCAGCATGACCATCAGTTTGGACAGCGCCTATATCGTTCTGGGTGCGGTGATCCCGCAGATGAAAGCGCAGGGCGGATCGGTGATCACCATCGCCTCGGTCGCCTCTTCGATCAAAGGCTTTCCCAACCGGGCCGCTTACGGTGCCGCCAAGGGCGGCGTGATCGGGCTGACCAAAGCCTGTGCTGCCGACTATCTGACCCAGAAGATCCGTTTTAATGCGGTCTGCCCCGGCACAGTCGAAAGCCCCTCGCTGCGCGACCGTATCGCCGGTCTGGCCGAAACGCTGGGCAGCTCAGAGGCGGCGCTGAAATACTTCATCGACCGTCAACCTGCGGGCAGGTTCGGGGAAGCGTCTGAAATCGCCGCGCTTTGTGCCTTTCTTGCGTCCGATGACAGCAAATTCATCACCGGTCAGGCCATCAACATCGATGGCGGCATTACCATCTGAAGCGCTTGCGGCAATTCCATGGAAACGGCCCGGCACGGTGCCGGGCCGTTTTGCTTTGGATCAGGCAAGACGGAACTTGTTCTCCGCCATCCCCGGCACCGGAACCTCCAGCGCGAACAGGCTTCCGGCCAGCCGATTGCCGGGTGGTGAGACGATGCTGGCCGTGGTGATGAACAGGGTTTTCAGATCCGGGCCGCCAAAGGTGCAGGTTGTGATGTTCTGCACCGGCATTTCCACCACGCGGTCTAGCGACCCGTCAGGCGCCAGCCGCACGATGCAGCCGCCGCCAAAACGGCAATTCCACAGATAACCGGCGCTGTCGATCGCCGAGCCATCGGGATGGCCGCGCTCAAAGCCGGTCAGGAAGGGGCGCTCATTGCTGATCTCACCGCTGACTTCGTCGTAGTCATAAACGCGGATCTCGTTCTCCAGCGTATCCGCGAAATAGAAACGCCGGGCATCCGGGCTCCAGCACAGGGTGTTGGAGATGCCCAAGCCCTGCCGCCATTCGGTGACGGCACCTTTGGGATCAACCCGGAACAAGACGCCTTCGCCCTTGCCCGCCTCGCCCAACTCTCCGTCGGCCAAGACGTTGTTCTTCATCGAGCCGACCCAGAAGTTCCCGGCAGGATCGCTGCGACCATCGTTGAAGCGGACCCGCGGATAGCCCGGCAAGGCAAATCCGAAATCGGTCCTTTGGTCGGTTGCAGGCCACCAGTAGATCAGCTTGGAGGCCAGCGATACCAGCATCTGTCCGGGCCTCGTGGTCAGCGAGATCGCCACCACCGGCTCGTCAAAGAACCAAGACCGCAGCGAACCGCTCGCCAGATCAAACCGATGAATGAGGAAGCGGCAGACATCGGTCCAGTAGATTGCGCCGTCGCTTTCCGACCACACGGCACCTTCACCAACCCTGTCGCCGGCGGGAACCAGGCATTTGACGGTGTTTTCCATGCTTGTCAGATCCTATTCTGCTGCGGCCAGAGATTTTGCCAGCGACCACGACGGCCCCAACGCCTCGGCATTCTGCACCAAAGCGCGCATATAGCCCAAGGCATAGGCCATGCCCGCGTGCCAGGATGCGGCGCAGGTCATGCCGGGTGTGTGGTCTGGGATCAACACGCCGCCAAAGCTTTCATCGCGCAGAATGCGGACCACCTCAGCCATGTCAATGTCGCCTTCATCGACAAAAGTTTCGACATATTTCGGGATCTTGCCCTTGACATTGCGGAAGTGGATATAGCCGATCCGATTGCGGCGCGCGAAACGGCGGACATGATCGTAAATCTCGCCGCCCGGCATTTCCTGCAGGGAACCAAGGCAAAGCTCGAGTCCATTGGACGGCGAGTCGACAATATCCATCAGGCGATCATATTTTTCCGGTCGGTTCACCAGCCGCGCCGTGCCGCGCAATTGTTCGGCCGGCGGATCGTCGGGGTGCGCCGCCAGCACGACGCCCGCCTCTTCGGCCACGGGGATAATCTCTTGCAGAAATGCGGTCAGGCGTTGCCACAACTCATCATTCGACACCGATACTGGTGCCGCTCCGGGCTTGGCTGCCCTGTAACGCATGTTCCACACCAAGCCGTCACTCATCGGGGTGTTGGGGTCGACCTTGGAAAGGTCAAACGCCACCGAATGGGCGTCGCCGCGCGCGAAAGGCCCGCGCTGCCAGCCCCAGACCCCGGCCATCGAGAAGTTATAGCCGAAACACGGCACCCCCGCCCGGCCCGCATCGCGGATCAGCCGCTTCATGTTTTCCATCTGCGCCGCGCGATCCGGACCGCCGAGCAGAATATCCGACCAGAACCGTGGCGAGAAATTCTCGATCGCGGCAAGCTCCAATCCGGCGGAATTCACCGATTGCACCAGCGACGACAGCTCTTCATAGGTCCACAACGTGTCTTGCGAGCAATCGCCCCAGCCTTCGGCATCGTCACCGCTGGAGATGCTGGGATCCTTACCGCGGAAATAGTTGGTCATGTGGGCGACGACATGGGTCGCACCGGCCTGCTTGGTAAACTGGAAATTGTCGGGCGTCAGCGAGTCGCGATAGAGCCCCAAACCAATCTTCATCGTCATCTCCTATTTCACGCCGATGCCGGCGGTCAGGCCGCCATCAATCCTGTAGTCACAGCCGGTGCAGAACCCGGCCTTGTCCGAGGCCAGAAAGGCCACCAGTTCGGCCACTTCCTCCGGCTCACCGATCCGCCCGATCGGGTGGGCGGCGCCAAAGCGGGCAAAGGCCTGTTCGACACTGACCCCCTCGCCGCCATAGGTGCGCGCGGCCAGTTCCAGCAAGGGCGTGCGCACCGAGCCGGGGCTGACCGAATTCACCCGGATCTTCTGGCCGGCATGATCCAGCGCCATCGCGCGGGTCAGCGCGTGAATGGCGCCCTTGGTGGCAACATAGGCGGCGACGTTTTGCTGGCAATTGTGGCCCTGCACCGACGAGATATTGACGATCGCCCCGCCGCCGCGCTTGGCAATTTCCGGCACGCCAAAATGCGCGGTCAGATAGATCGAGCCGACATTGACAGCCATGCAACGCTGCCAGGTGTCTAAATCGGTGGAAACTACGGTGCCGAACGGATGCACGGCGGCGGAATTGACGATGACGTCCAGCCCGCCAAAGCGCCGAACCGCCTCGGCCACCGCCGCCTCGACCTGACCGGCGTCCGAAACGTCGGTCTTCCATGGATGAATGGCCAACTCTGCGGCTATGGCTTGCTCGGCCAAGGCCGCGTTGGCGACCTCGTCGATGCCGCAAGCCAGAACCCGCGCCCCGCCCTGCGCCAGCCGCAGCGCCGAGGCCAGGCCAATTCCGGTCGTCCCGGTGATCAGTGCGACTTTTCCGCTGAAATCCTGCATCATCATTCCCCTTATCGCACCCGTTCCAGCACCTGATTGAGCAGAACCGCGCCCAGAATGATCCCGCCGCGCACCACGTATTGCCAGTATTCGCTGACATTGAGCAGCGTCATGCCGTTGGAAATACAGCCCAAAAACAGCACTCCGATCAGGGTGCCCCAGATCCGCCCCTTGCCGCCGAACAACGAGGTGCCGCCGATGATCACCGCGGCGATCACATCCAGCTCCATCCCGGTAGCGGTGGTGCCGGTGCCGGAGCCGATCTGCGACGCAATGAGTACGCCTGACAGCGCGGTCATCACCCCGGTCAGACCCAGCGTCATCGCCTTAACCCACCAGATGTCGATGCCCGAAAGCCGCGCCGCCTCCATATTGCCACCCACCGCATAGACGGCCCGACCAAAGCGGGTGTAGTTCATCAGGAAATGCATCCCCGCGAAGGTCAGCGCAAAGATGTAAACCGGAAAGGGGATGCCAAACAGATACCCACCGCCGAAGAAGTCAAAGCCGGGCGGGAAGGTGGCCAACGGAAACCCGCCGGTGATCAGGTTGGCGGCACCGCGCAGCGCGGTGAACAGGGCCAGCGTGCAGATAAAGCTGGGCACGTTGAACCAATGGCGGAATTTGCCGACCGAATAGCCAAGCGCAAATCCTACCCCAAGCGCCACAACGACCCCGATCAGAACCGCGACCAGCCCGCCGAGGGAATCGTCCAGTGCACCCGCGAACCAGGCGGCGATACAGCCCGCAAGCGCCGCCCCGGCACCAACCGAAAGGTCGATCTCGCCGGCGATGATGACGGCGGTCATCCCGAAGGCGATGATCCCCAGCATCGAGCCGGTCCGCAGCACGTTCAACAGGTTGCGCAGGCTGGCAAATCCCGGCGCGGTGAAGATCAGGATCACGATCAGCACCGTCAGGATCAGCTCCATCGGGTAGGTCTTGATCAGCCGCATCGCCGGGTTCGGACCGGCTTTGGCAGTCAGGGCAGCGGTCATGTCGTCGGTCCTTCCATACACAGACGATAAAGCTCGGCGAGCGTGGTCGCCGTCGGGTCAACCTCGGCGACGATGCGGCCCTGCCGCATCACCAGGATGCGGTCGGCAACCTCCAGCACTTCCTCCAGCTCGGTCGAGACGAAGATTGCGGCAAGGCCATGCTCGGCCTGATCCCAGATGATGTCGAAGATCTGCCGCTTGGCCTGCACATCGACGCCGCGGCTGGGTTCATCAAAGAACATCACCTTCGGCGCGGTGTTCAGCCAGTTGCCGATCACCACTTTTTGCTGGTTGCCGCCGGACAAAGACGACACTGGCAGCATCGGGTCTGGCACTTTGATCCCCAGATCCGAGATCTGGCGTTGCACAAAGCCCTGCTCGCGGGCGCGGGTGACGATGCCCGAGGGCGCGATATGGGCAAGGCTGGCCAGACACAGGTTGTCATGCGTCGACAGCACCTGCACAAGACCCGCCTCTTTACGGTTTTCCGGCGTATAGCCCAGCCCCGCCTCTTTCATTTGTTTTGGCGTCGGTGAGCCGACTTTCTTGCCGTTCAGCATGACCGTGCCGGCATCAATCGGATCGGCACCGAATATCGCCCGCATCACCTCGGTGCGACCGGCACCCAGCAAGCCGGCGATGCCCAGAATCTCGCCGCGATGCACCTCAAAGCTTACGTCGGCAAAGATTCCGTGCCGGGTCAGACCAGTGACCGCCAGAATCGGGCTGCCGGAACGGTCGATCGCCTTGCGGGCCGGCCGCTTGGCCTTGGCGGTTTCCCCGAACATCATCTCGACGATCAAGGCTGGTGAGGCTTGGGTCATCTCGATCGAACCGGCAAACTGGCCATCACGCAGCACGGTGCAGGTGTCGGCAATCTCGAACAACTCGTTCATCCGATGAGTGATATAAAGAATGGTCACGCCGCTTTCGCGCAACCGGCGGACCAGGGTGAACAGCTGATGCACCTCGCGCGCCGCCAGCGCCGAGGTCGGCTCGTCCAGCAGCAGCACCGAGGGGTTGAACGACATCGCCTTGGCAATCTCGACCACCTGCTGTTGGCCAACGCTCAGGCTGGAGACGAGACGGTGGGAATCCAGATCCAACCCCATTTCCTGCAGCAATCCGGCCGCCGCTTGGTGCAGTCCGGGCCAGTCCACCATGTGCAGGCCAAACTTGCGCGCCATCGGCAGGCGGCCCAGAAAGATGTTCTCACCGATCGACAACGACGGGATCAGCGACAGTTCCTGATGCACAGTGACGACACCGGCGCCGAACGCATCATGCGGGGTGTGAAAGGCGGCATCCGCGCCGTTGACCCGGACGGTGCCTTGGGTCGGCAAGATCACCCCGGCCAAAATCTTGACCAGCGTCGACTTGCCCGAACCATTCTTGCCCATCAAGGCATGCACTTTGCCCGGCAGAAACCGGTGTGAAAACTGCGACAGGGCCGCGGTCTGGCCATAGACCTTGGTGACGGCATCGAACTCCAGCAGTCCGCCGGTGCGATGGTGTGGCGAGAGGGCGTCGAGCATGGCGATGGCAATGCCTCACATGGTTGAAGAGCTAGGCGCGATCCGACGCAAACGTGCGGGATCGCCTTGAGGTTGGCAAACGCCGAACGACGCACCTCGCCCGGCCAAGCCGCAGTTGAGTTTTCCTGCTGGCTTGCAGAAGAATCCGGCCGATCCTTAGGGAGCTTTGGACCGGCCGGCAGGGAGACTTACTGCATCGCCTTGAGTTGCTCGAGGAAAGTCTTGACGCCGTCCGGGTTGGTCCGGCTCAGGCTCAGCACCGGCACCGTCACGTTCTTCTCGACCGGCTTGCCGTCCAACACGGCGTTGGCGGCTTCGATCGCCAGACGACCGACTTCAAACGGTGCCTGCGCGGTCACGGCTTGCAGGACATTGTCGGCGTCAAGCAGCATGTTGGCCAGTTGCTCAGTGCCGTCGATGCCGAACACAAAGATCTTGCCTTCCATGCCCGCCTTCTTCACCGCCTGCGCCGCGCCGATGGTGCCGCCTTCGTTGGCAGCGAAGATCACCTCGATATCGGGGTTGGCGGTGATGATATCCGAGACGGTGGCAATCGCCTTTTCCGCCAGCCAGGCATCTTGTTGCGACACCACCTCGACCTGATCCTTGACCTGATCAAGGAAACCGTTGACCCGCGCATCGCTTTGCTCGGGCAATTGCGATTTGAAGGCAACGGTTGCGACTTTCACCTTACGGCCCGGCGCGAAGCCATCCAGAAAGATCTTCGCCTCTTTGCCGGTGTTGATGCCAAGATCGGCATCGCTGCTGGTCACCGAAGCCGCCGCCAGATCACCGTTGATCGTGGTGCCCCAGGTGACAACGACGATGCCAGCGTCAATCGCCTTCTGAATCGCCGGGATCGAGCCGTCCTTGCTGAGCGGAGCCAGACAAATCGCCTGCACGCCGCGCGCGATATAGGTGTCGATCAACTGGCTTTCTTTCTCCAGCTTGTTTTCGCTGTTGGCATCCAGCAACTCGACACCCGAGGCATCCGAGGCGGCTTTCATCCCCATCTGCACAGTCTTCATGTACTGGTCTTGCTGAAACACGATGCCGGCAATCGCCCGGCCTTCGGCCAGCGCGATGCTCGGCAGAACGGCGGCGCCAAGTGTCGCTGCCGCGGTCGAAAGCAGGATGCTCCGTCTGGTAATCATGATGATCTTCCTCTCTTGAGATTGCAGTGTGGCTCTCGGTTTCGGTTTGCTGGTTCGAGAGAGCATTCGATCCGGCATAGGGATTGCGCGCCGCCCCAGCGTTGGCGGCGCTGGCGTTCAGCTTCCCTGCGCACCCGGCGCGGCTTCGGTGCCGACAAATTGCAGGCCAAATTCCAGATGGCGGCTGAGCAGGTAAACGTAGGCCACGCGGTCGCGGGCCCGCAGCGCATTGATGATCTGCGCATGGGCCTGATGGGTGTCGATCTGCACGGGCTTGGCGGCCTTGCCAACCCGCATGATATGGGTGATCACCGGTTGCAGCAGGCGGTAGCTGGCTAACAGTGTGCGGTTGCCGGCCAGCGACACCAGCGCCTCGTGAAACGCAAAGTCGCCGCGCGCCGCCTCGTCCACGCTGCGGTTTTGCAATATGCGATCATTCACCGCGTCCAGATGGTCCAGATCCGCGGCGCTTGCGTGCAGGATGAGATGGTCGCCAACCCCGGTTTCGATGATGCGGCGGTAGCCTTGCACGTCAAGAAAAGACGCCGGGGAGATGTCGTTCTGGAAGGAAAACAGCTTGCGTACCGCGTCTTCGTGCCGGTCACTCAGCACCGCGCCGATCTTCGGCCGCACCTCGACGATGCCGTAAGCCTTGAGGATTTGCAGCGCCTCGCGCACCGTATTGCGCCCGGCCTGAAACAACTCGCCCAGATCGCGTTCGGTTGGCAGGGCATCACCGATCACCAAAGCCCGCTCACGCACCAGATCGCGGATCTGCTCGACCAGACGATCCACAGCCGAAACCTTGGCAGGTTCTTGGGCTGCATCTGCAGCCATGGCGGCAAGCATCACGGCGTCAGTGCTCATCAGTCATCCCCCTCCCAGAAGCTGCCTATTTGTTGGACCAAGATCGCAGACTAGTCAATATGATTCTTGCCATTGCCGAATTCATCGCCAAATTGCCGCCAGTAAAGTTGCTTCTTGCCAAATTATCCATCATGTGGTCCAACAATTGTAAGAGACGATCTTCGGAGGGTGAGGTGGACATGGAGCCAATGCGGGAAACTTTGCGCTGGTATGGGCCGGACGATCCGGTCTCGCTGGACAACGTCAAACAGGCGGGCGCGACCGAAGTCGTCTCGGCGCTGCATCACATCTATGATGGCTCCGCGTGGAGCGATGCAGAGATCGCCGCCCAGAAGGCCCTGGTTGATGCATCCGGGCTGGCATGGCGCATCGTCGAAAGCGTTCCGGTTCATAACGAGATCAAGATCGCCGGTCCGGGCCGCGCCCGTTACATCGGCTGGTACAAGGACTCGATTCGCGCGCTGGCGCGGCAGGGCATCAAGACGCTGTGCTACAACTTCATGCCGGTGGTGGACTGGACCCGCACCGATCTGCGCTACCTCATGCCCTCGACTGGCTATGCGCTGCGCTTCGATGCCGTCGATTTCGCCGCCTACGATCTGTTCGTGCTCAAGCGTCCCCGGGTGACGCAGGACTATTCCGCCGCCCAGATCGCCGCCGCCGAGGCGCGCCTCAAGCATCTGACGGAAGATGATATTGCCCGCATCGAACGCATTCTGATCGCCGGCCTGCCCGCCAGCGAGCGCAAGTTCGACCGCGCCAGTTTCCTTGATGCCCTGCTGGAATATGAAGGGATGAGCGGTGACGATCTGCGCGCCAATCTGGCGCATTTCCTGCACGAGATCGTGCCGGTGGCCGAGGACGTTGGTATCAAGCTGTGCATCCACCCGGATGATCCGCCGTTCAGCCTTTATGGTCTGCCGCGCGTGGTCTCGACCGCCGCTGACATCCGCTCGATCTTTGCCGCGCCCGACAGCATGACCAACGGGCTGACCTTCTGCACCGGCTCTTTCGGAGTGCGGGCCGACAATGATCTGGTGGCGATGGTGCGCGAATTCGGGCCGCGCATCCATTTCGTCCACCTGCGCAACGTGACGCGCGAGCCGGATGGTTCATTCCATGAGGCCGATCACCTGGGCGGATCGACCAACATGCCGGCGGTGGTGATTGCGCTGATGCGGGAACAACAGCGCCGCAAGGCCGAAGGCCGGGCCGACTGGCACCTGCCGATGCGCCCCGATCACGGCCACCTCTTGGCCGATGACATTGGCAAGACCCGAATCAATCCCGGCTATTCGCTGATTGGCCGCCTCAAAGGTCTGGCCGAACTGCGCGGTGTCATGCACGGCGTTGCGGCCATGAATGCAAAACAAAACCAGGAAAGCTGACGCCATGACATTTGCCGACGACACCGAACTTTTCGCCGCCATGCGCAGCAAGCTCTTCACCGCCGTGGTGGGGGATATCCTCGACACCATGGGGCTGTTGCACCAATTCCTGCCGCCCAACATCCGGGCCCTGCGCGATGACATGGTGATGATCGGCCGGGCGATGCCGGTGCTAGAGGCCGATTTCTTCGCGGTCTCCGACGGCGGCGGCCATTCTGCGATCAGCACCAAGCCGTTTGGTCTGGTGTTCGAAGCCCTCGACAGCCTGAAACAACACGAGGTCTACGTCGCCACCGGCTCGTCGCCGCGCTATGCGTTGTGGGGCGAGTTGATGTCGACGCGGGCGTTGCACCTCAAGGCGGCCGGGGCGGTGGTTGACGGCTATTGCCGCGACAGCGGTGGCATTCTGGCGCTGAACTTCCCGACCTTCAGCTACGGCTCTTACGCGCAGGATCAGGGCCCGCGCGGCAAGGTGGTGGATTACCACGTCTCCATTGAAATCGGCGGCATCCGGATCCGCCCCGGCGACATCCTGTTTGGCGACCGCGACGGCGTGCTGGTGATCCCGCGCGAGGCCGAGAAAGAGGCCATCGCGCTGGCTTTCGAGAAAGCCACCACCGAAAACAAGGTGCGGCTGGCGATTGAAGGCGGGATGAGTACCGTCGCGGCCTACGAAAAATTTGGCGTCATGTGAGGCGATCATGGCCACGCCCGATCTTCATCAGCAAAGCCTTGCCTGGGACCATGGCGTGGTGGCGCTGCAGTCCCTTGGCGGGATGATCGGGCCGAGTGTTTTCGTGCTGCCGGATGGGCGTCAGGTGTCGCCGTTTCACATTGCCCCCTGGCGTGCGGATGAGGTTTCCGCCGATCTGCCCGGCGTCTTGCACCGTCTGCGCGGCGAATGGCCCTGCGTGCCCTTCGGTGCCGATGCGCCGCGCGACTTGCCCCCCGGTTGGCAGGCGGATGGGGACAGTTTCGCAGGGGCAGAGGTGCCGCATGGGCACAGCTCCAACGTGGACTGGCAGTTTGCTGACGCGGGCGCAGGTGCGATCGGGATGGTCTGCCCCTATCCGGAGCAGCACCCGGTCAAGTCGCTGCACCGGTTGGTCCGCCCAGACCCCGCCGCTGCCGCCCTTGATGTCACCCTGACCGTCAGCGTGCGGCGGCCCTGCCGTCTGCCCATCGGCCTGCACCCAACCTTTCGGCTGCCACTGACCGGCGGGACCGACCTGATCCCCCCCGCCTTTCGCCAAGGCCGGGTGTTTCCGACGATGGTCGAACCTTCCAGTCTGCTGGCGTCGGACGCCACATTTTCGGCTTTGGATGCGGTGCCCTTGGCTGCCGGAGGGGTGATATCGCTGTCCCGGTTGCCGCTGCCCGGCATGAACGAAGATCTGGTTCAACTTTGCGGAGTCACGGGTGATTTCGTGCTGCGCTATCCCGGTGAGGGGTTTCAGCTGCGCCTTGGCTGGAACACCGGTCATTTCCCCTCGGTGCTGCTCTGGCTGTCGAACCGGGGCCGCAGTTATGCGCCGTGGAACAGCCGCCACAGCGCGCTTGGCGTCGAACCCGTGTGCAGCGCGTTTGATCTCGGGCCTGCTGTGTCAAATGGTGCCAACCCGATTGTCGAAGGCGGCACACCAACCGCTGTCGCCTTCGCGCCGGACCGGGATTTTGTCACGCATTACCGCATCGCGGTCGAACCGCTGGGGGCAAGGTGAAAAACATCTACACCTTTGGCGGCAAACCGGCGCAGCGAAATCTGACCTTGGCCGATCTGCGGCAGGCCAAGGCCATGGGGCGTAAGTTGGTGCAGGCAAATGCGCTGGAGCTGGCCGAGGCCGCAGCAGTCGGCAGCGCTGGCATCGACATCATGTCCGTCACCTCGCTTATGTATGAAGAGGCGCGCGCAGCCGCACCGCATATCTACACAATCGCAACACTGGGTGCTCCACATCTGGTGACGTCGGATGAGGTGCTGCGCGAAGCCTTTCGTGTGGCGATTGCGGGGGCGGATGCCATTTACACCGCACGCAGCCTGAAGATCGTGGAAATGCTGGCCCGCGAAGGCCTGTCGGTGCAGGGCCATGTCGGGCTTGTCCCGCGCAAAAGCATTGCAACCGGTGGTTTGCGGGGCATGGGCAAGACAGCCGCAGAGGCACTCGCCATCATGGCAGACATCCGTCGCCTGGAGGACGCAGGTGCGGTGGCGGTGGAAGTCGAATGCGTGGCCAGCGAGGCCGTGACAGAGCTGAGCCGTCGCACCTCTTTGATCACCCACAGCATCGGCTCGGGATCGGGCGGGGATGTGGTGTTTCTATTCACCGCAGATGTCTGCGGCGACACTCCCGCGCCCGCCCGCCACGCGCGGGCCTTTGGCGACGTGCTGTCCTTGCGCCGCGCCATGGCTGCCGAGCGCGAACGCGCTCTGAAAGCGTTTGCGGCGGCGGTCCAGAATGGGTCCTTCCCGGACGGGTCTGTCAATATTGGGATGCCCCCCGATGAGAGGGATCGTTTGTCCGAGGCGCTGGACCGTCTGCGCCCTGTCCATGAATGAGGCTGAAATGACCGAAACTGCGCGCCCGCCCAAGCGACAAATCTGGAACCATCACCCGGAATTGCCAATCCAGAACTCGTCGGTATTCCTATGGCCACCCCGGCCCAAACAGGCGCTATGGTGGTTGATCCGGCGTTGGGTCCAGCTAACCTCGGGCATCTTGTTTCTGGCGAGTGCCATCATCGTGTGGAACTGGCTGCAACCTGATGCGGCCACCATGCAAACGCTGGCCCCCGGCTGGGTGTTGACCATCTGGCTGCGCAACCTGATCTTGCTGACACTTTACGCCGGTGGCTTGCATCTGTGGCTCTTCACCTTTTCGGCGCAGGGCGACCGTCTGAAATACGATGCGCGCCCGATGATGAAGAACAACGGCACCTTCACCTTCCGCGATCAGGTGCGCGACAACATGTTCTGGAGCCTGACCAGCGGCGTCGCTGCCATGACGTTCTTTGAGGTGTTGTATTGGTGGGGGGTG
>CAIXBE010000601.1 GCA_903917595.1 uncultured Rhodobacterales bacterium | reverse complement strand
GTTCCTGGTCACGGCCAAGGCGATGGTGGACGCCGGACTGCCCGCCCACGGCGAGCCAGAGGATTGCAAGGTCTGGTGGGCGGATGGCTATGGCTACACCGGGCTTCACGCCCTGCGCGAAGTCGCGGGGCTGGTCTGGCGTGGGCTGCCGATCCCGACCGATCACATCCTGTCCGGCGAAGTCACCCCCAATTCCGAAGCCCTGTTTGACACTGCCGCTGCGGCCTGCGCGCCAGCGCGTCGACAGGGAATGTTTGCCCGCCTTCTGGGCGAGAAGAAACCAGACGTGCCGGCGCTTCCGCCCTTCGCGCATCTGGTGCTGCATTCTGACGCCGAGGGATTCTATGTGCCGGTAGACTTTGCGCAGCCGCTGATCCCGCTGCCCTTTCCACCCGGCACCGAGTCGTTGTGGCCACTTGGGTCGGTCCAGCGCCTTGCGGCCGAGTTGGACGCCCTTGCCCGAACCTTGCAACTGCCGCTCGACTTTCCCGACCCGGACGAGGTTCTGGAAACCTGGCTGGAGCCTACCCCGTCTGATCAGGTCACGGCTCTTTGGCAGGCCCAACCGATTGCAACTTATTCGTTGATCATCTTGCGCCGGGCCTGCGATCATTCGCTTGCGACCGGGGCCGCCATCGCTTTCGGCTGACGGCGAAGCCTTGACCGTGGCCTCGGATTGGCCAAGAAGCACTGAACCCGAACGGAGACCCCGATGACCCGCATAGTCTATGTGAACGGCGACTACTTGCCCGAGGGTGAGGCGAAGGTCTCGATCTTTGACCGGGGCTTCCTGATGGCCGATGCGGTCTATGAGGTGACCTCGGTTCTGGATGGCAAGCTGATTGACTTTGACGGTCATGTGAAGCGGCTGGCGCGGTCGCTGGGTGAGTTGGAGATGACCTGCCCGATCACGGACGACGAGCTTCTGGCGATGCACCGGGAACTGGTGGCGCGGAACGGGATCGATCAGGGGATGATCTATCTGCAGGTCACGCGCGGCAATCCCGGCGACCGGTCCTTCCTGTTCCCGGCGGCGGATGTGCCGGGGACGGTGGTGGCCTTCACGCAGGATATCCCGAACCTTGCCGACGCGCCTGCCGCGAAGACCGGGTTCAGGATCATCACCATCCCTGACCTGCGGTGGTCGCGCGTCGATATCAAGACGGTCCAACTTCTCTATCCGTCGATGGGCAAGATGGCTGCCAAGAAGGCGGGCGTCGATGACAGCTGGTTCACCGATGAGGACGGGGCGGTGACCGAGGGGACCTCGAACAACGCCTACATCGTGAAGGGCAACAAGATCATCACCCGCGCCCTTGGGACCGACATCCTGCACGGGATCACCCGGGTCGCGGTGCTGCGGTTCGCGGCCGAGGCGCAGTTTGAAGTCGAGGAGCGGCCGTTCACGGCGGCGGAGGCTCAAGATGCCGACGAGGCGTTCTCGACCGCCGCGTCGATCTTCGTGATGCCGGTGGTCGAGGTGGACGGAAAACCGGTCGGGACCGGCAAGCCCGGCCCGGTCGCGACCCGGCTGCGCGAGATCTATCTGGATGAGATGCGCAAGGCGGCGATCTGAGGCTGTCCACAGTGGACAGACGATCTCGTGGAAAGGATTTCAAGGGCTTGGCTGTGGACGTTAGGGAATTGGTAACCTTTGGGGGAGCATGAGCAGGCCCCGACCTACGATGCGGGTGGTTTTCACCTGGAATGATTTTTGGTGCAAGAAGAACGGGGCCTGGGAATGCGAAACGGGATCAGGGCACTGGCAATGGGGTTCGGGCTGGCACTTGCTGGCCCGGGCGCAAGTGTGGCGGAAACAGACTTTGCGACGATGCCGGAAGGGTGCAGTTGGACGACGCGTTATTCGGACGGTCAAGTTCAGACGGAAACCTACCTTGGCCTGAAGGACGGCAAGCACCGGACGCAAGTTACCAGTGACGGGGATCTGGTCCGTGAAATGACCTATGACGCAAAGGGCCGCATGGTCCGCAAGGATTGGGCGGACGGGAATTGGGAAACCTTTACGCCGTTCAGCTGTTTCGACACGCTGGGAAGCTGCAGCTATCGGTATCGCAATTCAGACGGCGCGAACCAGAAAATCGTCAGTGAGACAGTGAAGAACGGCAAAGGTTTTAACGTCGCTGCTGGCCCGGATGATGGCGCGCCCTATCCGGACGAATATTTCGAGATCGGGCCTTTCGGAATTATGACGAAGAACAAGGCCTCCAACTATTCGTCGCGGCTGACCGAGATGCAGAATTGCGGTCTGGAAAGCTGAGGGGCAATGCGGCGGATAATGGTCGGGTTGGAAAACGGAGGAGTCGGGGCACGCCCCGACCTACGATGAGGGCAGCGTTCACCTGGGGTGGTTTTGCGCGCGGGGCGCGGGACGGGGTGCCGCTGGGGGTCAGCATCTTTGCCTATGGGCTTGGCTTCGGTCTGGTTGCGGCGCAGGCCGGGTTCGGCATTGGAAAGGCGGTCCTGACCAGTGCCGCGATCTATTCCGGGTCGGCGCAACTGGCGGCGATGAACCTTTTGCAGACCGGTCAGGCGACGCTTTGGGCGCTGTTTGCCACCATCATGGTGATCAACGCGCGCTACCTTTTGTTCGGGGCGGCGCTGCAGCCCTGGCTGTGGCAGGCGGGCAAGCTGCGCGCCTATGGCAGCCTGCTTCTGCTGGGCGATGCCAACTGGATGCTGACCATGCGGATGATCCGCGCCGGCGAAATGGACCGGGCCTATCTGGCTGGAACCGGTGCCCCGGTCACGCTGGGCTGGCTGGCTGGCACGGCCCTTGGCGCCGCGGCGGTCAGCGTCCTGCCCCGGCCCGAGGCGCTGGGGTTTGACCTGATGCTGATTGCCTTTGCCGCCAGCATGGTCACGGTTATGACCCGCAGCCGGTCCGACCTTTTGCCGGTTGCGGTCGGCGCTGTGACGGCTGTTGCGGTTGCCCAACTGCTGGGGCCTGCCCCGGCAATCATCGCGGCCGGGCTGGCGGGCGGGGCAGTCGCGGCCTTAGGCGCGAGCGCCCGGGCATGACCGACAGCTTCCCCGTGGTTCTGACGGTCATGGCGGCGGCGGCGCTGCTGTGCCGGATGGCGGGTTTTACCCTGATGCGCTTTGTCCCCCTGACCCCAAGGGTCGAGGCGGCATTGCGCGCCACACCGCTGGCCGTGATGTCGGGGATTGTGGCGCTGGCCGTGGTGCAAGGTGGCCTGGCCGAATGGCTGGCCATCGGGGCCGTGGTTGCGATGACCTGGGCCACCGGCAAGGATGTGGCTTCGGCGATGCTGGGGGTGGTCATCGTGGCGGGGTTGCGGTGGATGGGGGTTTAGGGAGCGGTCGGGGCGGGTTAGGAAGAGTCGGGGCACGCCCCGACCTACATCAGTCCTTTTTGCCGACGTTTTCGGCGAAGGCTTTGTCAAACGCGGCTTTCTTTGCCGCGTCCGCCGCAGTCTGGTTCTGGGTGACCCAATCGGCATAGGGCATGCCGTAAACCACCTCGCGCGCCTGATCCTTCGTCATTGCGATGCCCTTTTCCGTCGCCGCCTCTTGATACCAACGGCTCAGGCAATTCCGGCAGAACCCGCCCAGATTCATAAGGTCGATGTTCTGCACCTCGGGGCGCTTGATCATCAGGTGATCCACCAGCGCGCGGAAGGCGGCGGCTTCAAGTTCGATCCGGGTTTGGTCGTCCATTCAGAGGCCCTCCAGCACTTCGGTCAGGATCGGCGCAAGGCGGGCTGCCCAATGGGATTGCGCCTCGGCGGTGTCGATCAGGTCATTTCGCAGCTCGATCAGTGTGTTATGGCGGCCAAGGCGCAAGGCGTGGCGGTCGATGGCATCGCCGGGCAGATGGCCAGAGTAAGGCTCGTTGTCGCCGATGCAAAGATCGGTCTCGGCCTGAAGGCGGGCGATCAGCGGCTTCGAGAAGCGTTCGTCGAGATGCGAATAAAGCACGCCGACATGCCAGGGGCGCGGGGTGCGGCCGCGCAGGCAGGGGGTGAAGGAATGCATCGCCACGATCACCCGGTCGGGCCGCAAGGCCGCAAGCCGGGCATAGGCGGCATGATAGGGGCGATAAAGGCGGTCAAGGCGACGCTCTACCTCCTCTGCCCCCGCATGGCGGTTCGCCGGAATGATGGTGCCATCGTAAAGCTTCATCACCAGGGTCGGGTCATCCTCGCCCCGGTTCGGGTCGATGACGAGGCGCGAGAAGTCGGACAGGATCACCGGGCTGTTCAGCTGTTCACCCAGGGACGCGGCAAGGCCTGTGGCGCCCACGTCCCAGGCGATATGGCGGGTCATGTCGGCAGCCGGGATGCCAAGGTCGCCGCCATTCACCCAGTCGGGCACATGGTTCGACGCATGGTCGCAGGTGACCAGCCAGCGTCCGGGGCGGTCTTGTCCAAGGATCTTGAAAGGCAAGGCGGTCCTCTCAGGGGTGGCTCATCCTTCCCTTACGGTCGTTCGTAGCACTTTGCCAGCGATGAGCGTCCGAAAGGCAGCGAAGGGCGGCGGGAAAGCGTTGCGGGCTGGTCAGGATTGCGCCATAAGGCACGCGGCCCACATGAACCGAAATTTTAAGCAGGAGGATGGCGATGCGCCGCCACCGCAACGTGAAGATTGTGGCCACGCTTGGCCCGGCATCCAGCAGTTACGAGATGATTCGTGCCTTGTTCGAGGCCGGGGCCGACGTGTTCCGCTTGAACATGAGCCACGGGGTCCACGAGGATATCCGCAAACGCCATGAGATCATCCGTCAGGTCGAAAAAGACCTTGGCCGTCCGATCGGCATTCTGGCTGACCTTCAGGGCCCGAAGCTGCGGGTCGGGGTCTTCGCCAATGGTGAGGAAGAGCTGGTCGCCGGTGCGGCGTTCCGGATGGACCTGTCCGCAGCCCCCGGTGACGTGACCCGGGTGAACCTGCCGCACCCCGAGATTTTTGCCGCCTTGGAACCTGGCGCGTCGCTGCTGGTCAATGACGGCAAGATCCGTCTGACGGTCGATACCTGTGGCAAGGACTTTGCCGACTGCACCGTGAACGTTGGCGGGACGATTTCCAACCGCAAGGGCGTGAACGTGCCTGACGTGGTTCTGCCACTGGCGGCGCTGTCGCAAAAAGACCGGGGCGATCTTGAGTTCGTCTGCGAGCTTGGCGTTGACTGGCTGGCCCTGTCCTTCGTGCAGCGCCCCGAAGACGTGATCGAGGCGCGCGGCCTGGCCAAGGGCCGGGCGGCTATCCTGTCTAAGATCGAAAAACCGGCGGCGGTAAAGGCCTATGACGCGATCCTGCAGGTTTCGGATGGCATCATGGTCGCGCGCGGCGACCTTGGGGTCGAATTGCCGGTGACCTCGGTTCCGCCGATCCAGAAGCGGCTGGTGCGGGGTGCGCGGGCGGCGGCAAAGCCGGTGATCGTGGCGACGCAGATGCTGGAATCGATGATCGAATCGCCGGTTCCGACCCGGGCCGAAGTCAGCGACGTGGCCACGGCGATCTATGAAGGCGCCGATGCGATCATGCTGTCCGCCGAATCGGCGGCAGGCAAATATCCGGTCGAAGCCGTCATGACGATGAACGCCGTCGCGATGAGCGTCGAGAAGGACCCGACCTACCGGTCCGTCATCGAGGCCAGCCGCGTGGTCCGCCGCGAATCGGTGGCCGACGGTATCGTCGCCGCTGCGCGCGAAATTGCCGAAGCGACCAACATCAAAGCGATCTGCTGCTTCAGCCAGTCCGGCACCACGGCCAGCCTTGTGGCCCGTGAGCGCCCGCATGTGCCGATCATCGCGCTGACCCCTTTGATGTCCACCGCCCGCCGGCTGGCCCTGACCTGGGGCGCGCATTGCGTGATCACCCCACCGCAGGACCGGTTCAAGGGCGCGGTTCTGGCCGCTGTCAGGGCTGCGCGGGAAGATGGTTTTGCGACCGAAGAAGATCAGATCGTGGTGACCGCAGGGGTGCCTTTCAACGTCAAGGGCACGACCAACATCCTGCGGGTTGCGCCTTGCGATGAACGGTTGATCTCACGGGTTGACCCAGAGTAACCTTGGGTTCTGGCAGGCCAACCGGGAGGTATCATGGATACGGATCTGGTTCTGACGATGGGGATTGTGCTTTTGGCACTTTCCCTGCCGTCGCTTTTGTCTGCGTGGGTCGAAGGCAGACTGTCCCGCCTAGGTACCTTGATGATCTTTGTGGCCACCTGCATGATCGGTTGGGCTGTCTATACCCAGCCGAAAGGCTATGTCTTTACCGAGATTCCGATGGTCATGCTTGGCGTGTTGTCGCGTCTTATCAACTAGACCGGGTTCCGGTCCCTGATCAGGGGCCAGACTTTTCGCGCTTGCGGGCATTGGCGGCATAGGCCCCCATCGACTTGCGTTGCGGGGTTACGCCGGAAATCCGCAGAGTGTCATTCAAGCCGGACCAGAACGGTTCTGCCCTGTCGGATGCTGCCGGGTCTGCAACGTCTTCCAGGGACTGGATGACTGATGATTGCCGCCGGACCGAGGATTTTTCGATTGCCGCGACCTGAAAAAGCGGCATGTCCTTTTCGATCAGGATCTCGCTGCCGGTGCGATGGATCTTGATGTTCATGAACAAAGGCATCGGGCGGAAGCTGTCGGTTTCGACGATGGCTTCAAAGCAACTGAAGGCGCTGACGTCGTTCTTGTTCACGATGGGCCGGATGTGTAGCCAGAGGTCAGGGGCCGTTTCGACAAAATGGCCGGTCCAGATCTGAACGATGCCGGGGTCCGACAACCGGCGCAGGTGGTTTGGCGCATGGCCACGGAATTTCTCGGGCGCATGCTGGTTCCAGTGCTGATGGAATTCCGGCTCGAAGGGTTCTGCCGAGAAGGTGCGCCACTGGCCTTCGTCGGCGATAAAGGTCTCGCGGCCGTCGAACATCAGGCTCATGGTCTTGGGCGGGAACAGATACCAGCCCATGCCCGAGGCGACGCGCACAGACTCGCAATACTGGAATGCGGCCATCGGCAGGTAGCCCAGCGCCCCGCGATCCGCCGGCATCGGCAGATGGGCGGGCTGGTAGCCGCGGGTAAAGGTGATGTCTGCGGTCATGCCGGGTGCTTTCCGTTTTCAGGTTGTCGAGGGGCCCGGTCCAGCACAGGTCTGGTCCGGGCCCCGCGTGCAATCTTTCGGGTGGCGCGCCCCTGCCGTCAATGTGGCAGAAGCGCGCCAGCTGGAAAGGGGGGCAAGTGACTGCTCCGCCAGTCAAGCAGCCGCATGCTGAACAGCCTTCGGCGGGAGGTGCGAACCGCCGACCTCAGTGCCAGCGTGCTGGGCGGCTTTGGGGGGGAGGTGCGAACCGCCGACCTCAGTGCCAGCGTGCTGCGCGGCTTTGGGGGGCAGGTGCGAACCACCGACTTCTGTGCCAGCGTGCTGTGCGGCTTTCGGGGGCAGGTGCGAACCACCGACCTCAGTGCCAGCGTGCTGAGCGGCTTTCGGCGGCAGGTGCGAGCCGCCGAGTTCGGTCACTGCGTGCTGCGCGGCTTTGGGTGGCAGGTGCGAACCGCCGACTTCGGTGCCGGCGTGCTGCGCGGCTTTGGGCGGCAGGTGCGAGCCACCGACTTCGGTGCCAGCGTGCTGAGCGGCTTTCGGCGGCAGGTGCGAGCCGCCGAGTTCGGTTACTGCGTGCTGCGCGGCTTTGGGGGGCAGGTGCGAACCACCGACTTCAGTGCCAGCGTGCTGAGCGGCGTTGGGGGGCAGGTGCGAACCGCCGACATCTGTGCCTGC
>CAIXBE010000600.1 GCA_903917595.1 uncultured Rhodobacterales bacterium | reverse complement strand
CGCGCATGCGTCGAACCGGATGACGCGGGTTCCGGCCCTGTCGCCTGACACCCAGCCTGCGCTTTACCACCTGCCGACTACCGCCCGCGCGATGGACCTTGCCGACCTCCGCGCGTTCCGTGGTTGGCAGCGGACGGCGGCCAAGCGGGCGAAACAGGCCGGTTTCGATATCGTCTATGTCTATGCGGGACACGACTATCTGCCGTTCCAGTTCCTTTCGCGCCGCACCAACACGCGCGGCGACGCCTATGGCGGGTCGCTTGAAAACCGGGTTCGGCTTTTGCGCGAGATGATCGAGGATACCAGGGACGCCGTCGGCGACACCTGCGCCGTCGCGGTCCGTCTGGCGGTGGACGAGTTGCACGGGCCCGAGGGGATCACCTCGGCCGGCGAAGGGTGCGAGATCATTGAAATGCTGGCCGAACTGCCCGACCTGTGGGACGTGAACGTCGCGGGGGCCTTGGGCAATGACTCACGTTCGGCGCGGTATTCGGGTGAGGGGTTTCAGGAAGAAAACGTCGCTTTCGTCAAAAGCCTGACTACGAAACCGGTGGTGTCGGTGGGCCGTTTCACCTCTCCCGACCGGATGGTGTCGCAGATAAAGCGCGGCATTCAGGACTTTATCGGCGCCGCTCGGCCTTCGATTGCCGACCCTTTCCTGCCCGTCAAAATCCGCGACGGGCGCGAGGATGAAATCCGCGAATGTATCGGCTGCAACATCTGCCGGGCCGCGAACAACGAAGGCGTCGGTTTGCGCTGCACCCAGAACCCGACGATGGGCGAAGAATGGCGGCGCGGCTGGCATCCCGAACTGATTGCCAGCTATCCCAAGCGCGAAAAGGCCCTGATCATCGGCGGTGGCCCGGCGGGGCTGGAGGCAGCACTGACCCTTGGTCGACGCGGGCTTGAGGTGACGCTGGCCGACGCAGGCGACACCCTTGGCGGCAGGCTTCTGCGTGAGGCGACGCTGCCCGGCCTGCAAACCTGGATGCGGGTGCGCGACTGGCGGCTGCACATGATCGGCAAACTGCCCAATGTGCAGACCTTTCCCGGCAGCAGGATGGCGGCCGCCGATATCGCCGACTTTGGCGCCGATCATGTGGTTCTGGCCACCGGATCGCACTGGCGACGCGACGGGGTCGGGGTCTATGCGATGAGGCATGGCGCGTTCCCCGATGCGCTGACGCCAGACGACATCTTTGCCGATGCAACGGTCGCTGGCCCCGTGGTGATCTATGACGATGAGCACTATTTCATGGCCGGCGCGCTGGCCGAACGCTTGGCCGGTCAGGGACACGAAGTCCATTATGTCACGACAGCCGGGGTCGCCTCATCCTGGACCGTGCTGACTAATGAACAGGATTTTCTGCAAGCCCGTTTGATCGAGGCCGGGGTGGTGATCCATCCGCTCAAATCACTGAAATCGCAGGGCAACGGTCAAGCGACCCTATCCTGCGTCTATACCAGCCGCGAAGAATGCATCCCCTGTGGCACTCTGGTCCTTGTCACCGGTCGCCTGCCCGATCTGACCCTTTGGCAGGACCTGACCGCCCAGGGCACCCCGGCCATCCGCATCGGTGACTGTCTTGCGCCGTCCTCTATTGCCGACGCGGTCTATTCCGCCCACCGCTACGCCCGCACCCTGGGTGAACCAGACCAGCCCCCGCGCCGCGAGCGCGCCCCGGAAAGGACCGTGTGATGCGCCAGCGCCGCCCCGCCCGACTGGCCAACGCCATCCCGCAGCCGCCCTTTGGCCAACTGCCGCGCCCCTATGACCCGATCCGGGTTCTAAGCGAGGATCATGTCGAGGCGATCCACCATGCCGCCCTGAAACTTTTGGCCGAACAGGGGATGCGCGTTCTGAATGCCCGCGCCATCGACTATTATCGCCGCGCTGGGGCAAGGGTTGACGGCAGCATGGTCTATCTTGACCCGGGCTTTGTCGAAGCCCGTCTGGCCACCGTGCCCCGAACCTTCACCATCGCCGCCAGAAACCGCGCCAAGGACCTGCGCTTTGGCGGCAACGACGTGGTGTTTTCCACCGTCGGCGGCCCGGCCTATGTCATGGACCTTGACCGTGGCCGCCGCGACGGCACGCTGCAGGACATGCAGGATTTCCTGCGCCTGTGCCAAAGCCTGAACGTCCTGCAGCAGGAATCCGGCGGCCCGCTGGAACCGATGGACCTGCCCGCCAGCACACGGCATCTGGACCTTTACCTGTCCCAGATCACCCTGCTGGACAAAAGCTGGAACCTGAACGCGCTGGGCACCGAACGGACGATGGACGGCATCCACATGGCCGCGCTGTCGATGGGCTGGTCGCTGGACGATCTTGCCCGCCAGCCGATGATGATGGGGGTGATCAACACCAACTCGCCCCGTCAACTGGACGACCCGATGAGCCAGGGCCTGATTGCGCTGGCCGAACACGGGCAAGTCGCCATCGTCACGCCCTTTACCCTTGCCGGGGCGATGGCCCCCGTCAGCCTTGCGGGCGCGTTGGTGCTGCAGCATGCCGAGGCGATGTTCGCCGTCTGCCTGACCCAGATCGTGCGGCCCGGGGTGCCGGTGATGTATGGCGGGTTCACGTCGAACGTTGACATGAAGACCGGCGCGCCCGCCTTTGGCACGCCGGAATACGCCAAGGCAGCACAAGCTTCGGGACAACTGGCGCGCCGGATCGGGGTGCCGTTCCGATCCTCCAACACTACCGCAGCCAATGCCATCGACGCCCAGGCGGCCTACGAATCCCTGATGTCGCTGTGGGGCTGCCTGATGGGCGGCGCGCATCTGGTGATCCATGGCGCGGGCTGGATGCATGGCGGCCTGACCGCCAGCTTTGAAAAGCTGATCCTGGACGCCGAGCTTTTGGGCATGATGCAGGCCTACTTCAAGCCCATCGCCGTGACCGAGGAATCGCTTTCGCTGGACGCCATTGCCGAGGCCGGGGTCGGCGGGCATTTCTTCGGCACCGCCCAGACCATGGCGCAGTATGAAACGGCTTTTCATCCGCCGATGCTGTCGAACTGGGACAACTATCCCACCTGGCTGGCCCGCGGGTCGGAGGAGGCTCCGCAGCGCGCCAACCGGATCTGGAAGGACCTGCTGGCAAGCTATGAGCAACCGCCGCTGGACCCCGGCATTCTGGAAGACCTGCAAGCTTATATCGCGAAACGCACAGCCGAGGGCGGCGCACCCACCAACTAGCTTGCGGCAAGCAAGAAGTCTTGCAACTGCCGCGCTGACAGGCGACGAAAGGGCACATGCGGAGGGTGGCGATGGGCGCTTGGGAATTCTGGATCGACCGGGGCGGCACCTTTACCGATGTCATCGGCCGTGCGCCGGATGGGGATCTTGTGACCGCAAAACTGTTGTCCGAAAACCCTGACCGCTATCCTGATGCCGCCGTGCAAGGCATTCGCGATTGCCTTGGCTTGCGGGACGGTGAGTCAATTCCTGATGCGGCCATCGGTGCGGTCAAGATGGGGACCACTGTTGCCACCAACGCCCTCTTGGAGCGCAAAGGCGAACGGGTGGCGCTACTGATTACCAAAGGTTTCCGCGACCTCTTGCGGATCGGCACCCAGGCGCGACCTGCGCTTTTTGATCTTAACATCCGGCGTCCTGACCTTTTATATGAACAAGTATTCGAAATACCGGGGCGACTGGACGCCGAAGGCAGAGAAGTCCGAGAGCTGGATGAAACCGCTGTCGCCGAAGCGCTTGATGCGGCGCGGGAAATGGGGATTGATGCCCTGGCCGTTGCGCTCATGCACGGGCATGTGAACCCGATCCATGAGCAGCGGGTCGGAGCGATGGCGCAGGCGGCTGGGTTCGTCCAGATTTCATTGTCACATCAAGTCTCTCGGCTGGCCAAACTGGTGCCGCGCGGCGATACGACGGTTGTGGATGCCTATCTTTCGCCGATCTTGCGACGCTATGTGGCGCAGGTCGAAAGTGCGCTGGACGTGGGCAGGGCCACCGGACGGCTTTTGTTCATGCAGTCGAACGGTGGGCTGACCGAAGCAGGCCGATTTCAGGGCAAGGATGCGATCCTTTCCGGCCCGGCAGGGGGCATCGTCGGCATGGTGCGCACCGGTCTGGCCGCTGGTTTCGACCGGTTGATCGGCTTTGACATGGGCGGAACCTCGACCGATGTCAGCCACTTTGCGGGTGTTTATGAACGGTCGTTTGAGACCGAGGTTGCTGGCGTCCGCATGCGTGCGCCGATGATGGACATTCATACCGTTGCGGCAGGGGGCGGGTCGATCTGTTCGTTCCGTGACGGAAGGTTTCAGGTTGGGCCAGAAAGTGCCGGCGCCAACCCTGGCCCGGCCAGCTATCGCCGGGGCGGGCCGCTGACGATCACGGATTGCAACGTGATGCTGGGGCGGGTGTCGCCCGCGCATTTTCCCTCTGTCTTTGGGCCAGAAGGGAACCAGCCGCTGGACGTTGACATCGTCCGGGTAAAGTTCTTGGTGTTGGCAACCGAAGTCGCAAAAGTGACTGGCCAGCACGACACGCCCGAGCAGATCGCCGAAGGCTTCTTGCGGATCACCATCGACAATATGTCCAACGCAATCAAGAAGATATCGGTCCGACGCGGGCATGATGTGACAGGTTACGCCTTGCAGTGTTTTGGCGGCGCGGGGGGGCAGCACGCCTGCGGGGTGGCGGATGCCCTGGGGATGAAAACCGTCCTCATCCATCCGCATTCGGGCGTTCTTTCGGCATTTGGCATGGGGTTGGCCCAACTTCGCAGCCTACGCGAGGTGCAATTTGATGCGCCTCTGGGTGCCTTGCAAGACGCCCGGTCACGTGTGGACTTTTTGGTGGCAGAGGTTTCGGCGGAACTCTCGGCTCAGGGACTTGGTGAACCGAGGACAACAGTGACCGCGCACCTTCGCTATGATGGTTCCCACCAATCCCTGCCGGTGGCATTTGGTGACGAGGCCACCATGCGCGAGGCCTTTACTGTGGCGCATCAGGCCCGGTTCGGCTTTACCTCACCCGAGCGGGCATTGCTGTTCGAAATGCTTGCCGTCGAGGCTGAAGGTGGGGGGGCTGACTTGCCGGACCTGACTCCCGGGCTTGCAGCCGGGGAAGCTGCCACCACGCTTTCTGTATGGGCCGGGGGGATATGGCGGCAGGTGCCGCTATACCGCCGCGAAACCTGTGGGACCGCGACCCGCATCCTTGGCCCCGCCGTTCTCAGCGAAGCGACAGCGACAACTGTCGTTGAACCTGGCTGGGAGGCCCGGATCGATCTGCAGGCGAACCTTATCTTGCGACGCGTTGAAGCGATCGAACGGCCTGCAGCTGCCGGGACAAAGGCCGATCCGGTGCTGCTGGAGCTGTTCAACAACCTGTTCATGTCCATCGCAGACCAGATGGGTGCTACCTTGGCCAACACGGCCTGGTCGGTCAACATAAAGGAAAGACTTGATTTTTCCTGCGCGATTTTCGATGTGCAAGGGGACCTCGTCGCCAATGCTCCGCATGTTCCGGTGCATCTGGGGTCGATGTCACATGCGGTGAAGACGGTGATCGCACGGGTCGGTCGGACGGCTCGTGAGGGCGATTCCTGGATGCTGAATTCTCCGTGGAACGGTGGCACCCATCTGCCGGATGTGACGGTGATCACCCCGGTATTTGTCGGTGGGGTGGCGGCCTTCTGGTTGGGTTCTCGCGGGCACCATGCCGATATTGGCGGCCGGACGCCGGGGTCGGGACCGCCGGACAGCACGACCATCGAGGAGGAGGGTGTCGTGATCGACCTTTTCCCTCTGGTCGCACAAGGCCGTCTGCGCGAGGTCGAAGCGCGGGCGCTGCTGGCCTCAGGGCTCTGGCCCTGCCGGTCACCAGATCAGAACATGGCCGACCTCAAGGCGCAGGTCGCGGCGAACGAGACAGGGCGACGGGAGCTTTTACGTGTGGTCGCCATCCATGGGGCGGAGAGAGTTTCCGCCTATATGCTACTTGTCCAGCGCAATGCCGAGGAATGCGTGCGGGCGGTAATAGACCGGTTGAGTGATGGTGAGTTCACTTATCCGATGGATATTGGAACGACCATTCATGTAAAGCTGACGATCGACCGACTTGGCCGTCAGGCAACGGTCGATTTCACCGGCACCAGCGCACAGCATCCGGGCAATTACAACGCCCCGCAGGCGGTGACGCGGGCGGTGGTGATGTATGTGTTCCGCACTTTGGTCGGCAAACCTATTCCGCTGAACGAGGGCTGCCTCGCACCCCTGACGATCATTGTGCCCGAAGGAAGCTTGCTGAACCCCGTAGCCCCCGCGGCGGTCATTGCCGGCAATACCGAAGTCAGCCAGTCCGCCTGCAACGCGCTTTACGGCGCGCTGGGGGTGGTCGCGGCGGCGCAGGGGACAATGAACAACTTCATCTGGGGTAACGAGGTTTTCCAGAATTACGAGACGATTGCCGGTGGCACTGGGGCGGGGCCGGGATTTGCGGGTTGCGACGCCGTGCAAAGCCACATGACCAATACAAGGATGACCGATCCGGAGGTGCTGGAGAAAAGATTTCCGGTGCGCCTTGAAGAATTCTCGATCTGGGATGGTTCGGGGGGGGATGGCCACTGGCGCGGCGGCAATGGTGCGGTGCGCCGACTGACTTTCCTTGCGCCGGTCACGGTCACAACCTTGTGCGGCAGCCGCAAGGTTGCGCCCTTTGGCGGGGCGGGCGGCGGCACTGGCGCGCTAGGCGAGAACCTGGTCCATTGGCCGGACGGGCGGGTCGAACGGCTGGAGGGCAACGATGAACGCGACCTGCCAGCAGGCGCTGTCTTCGAAATGCGGACACCGGGCGGTGGGGGCTGGGGCAGGTAAAGCCCTCAGGGCCGAACACCGCCGGTCGCCTCGGTGACCCTGTCGGCGGCGGCACGGACCAATGCGCCCAGCCGTGCCGCATCCGACAGCCCGACACGAAAAGCCGGGCCAGAGACGGAAATCCCGGCCACCGGTTCGCCATGCGCGTTGAAGATGGGGGCTGCCACACAGCGCATCCCCTCGGCTCGCTCCTGATCGTCGATGGCAAAACCACGCTCACGCGTGCGCGCCAGATCCCGCGCCAGTGAGCTTTCCGAAGTGATGGTCAGGCTGGTAAACCGCTCCAGCCCCTTGCGGGCCAGGATCGCCTGAACCCGGTCTTCGGGATACCAGGCCAAAAGCGCCTTGCCGATGCCGCTGGAATGCATCGGCCCCTTGGTTCCCGGCGGAAAGAAGGCGCGGATCGCCTCCAGCGCCTCGACTTGGGCGACGAACATCACTTCATCCTTGACCTCGATCCCCAGGTTCGCGGTTTCGCCAGTTTCGCGCATCAGGGCCTCCATTGGCTGTCGGGCGCGCTCGACGACCTTGGTCCGCCGCAGAAAGGCCGAGCCCATGCGGAAGGCCCCCGGGCCGACATGCCAGAATTGGCCGGGTTCCTCGACCTCGACCATGCCGTGACCCTGCAGGGTGACAAGGGCGCGAAAGACGGTTGCGACGGCCTCGCCGGTGGCTTCGGTGATCTCGGACAGAGTGCGGCCGGGGTGGGCTGCGACATGCGCCAGAATCTGCAGCCCCCGGTCCAATGCCTGCACCGTGTTCT
>CAIXBE010000599.1 GCA_903917595.1 uncultured Rhodobacterales bacterium | reverse complement strand
TGGAAACGCGAAAGCCCTGCCTCGCGCCAACGCACTTTTGGTTCGCATTGTGCAGTGCCAATCACCGAGAGGCTTTCATTTTCCCGGAAAATCAGCGGCGTTTTTTCCAAGAATTCTAAAACTCGTTCGTTCGCCGCATACCAGTGGACGAGAAACTCGAAGGCCAATTCTCCATGCTCCTGAACTTGGGCACCCTATTTTTGTTTTACGAAAAACAGGCTGTCCGCTGGGCACGGTCGGCATCCGCGCATGTCCACGAACCCCAAGCCGGTTGAGCGCGCATACTCGAAGCTGAAGGCATACACCGCAGCCATCGCGCGCTTGGAGGCAGCCGTACTCGAGCAGCTTCCGCCCGACATGAAGCGCCCTCTCGACATTGCCGCTGCCGCGACCGCTCGCATCGGTCATGCGCCGGCGGTCCTAGGCTCGATGGAGATTGTCGGCCTTACCGAGCTCTCTCCCTGCTGGCGGCCTCTGCTTCAGGCCCTCACCGATTATATCCCGGTGCAGTGGTCGGCCGGCCCGAGGGATGTTCCCGAATGGCTGAACGGCACGGGTGTCGCGGTCGCGCGTGGGCAGGCACATGAACCGGAGATTAGGGCCATCAGCGCGGCGACCGCCTATCACGAGGCCATTGAGGCAATGCGCTGGGCGCGAAGCCTACTCGCCTCGGGCGTCTCGGGCTCAGAGATCGCCATCGCGGCAGCCTCGCCGGCCGACTATGATGATCATTTCATGGCTCTACGCGCCGACGCCAACATCGACCTGCACTTCATCCACGGCGTCCGCACTGTCACCACTCGCGAGGGTCAGGCGACTGCGGCGCTGGCCGACATAGTGGTCCGCGGCCTGTCGCAATCGCGGCTGCGGCGCCTCGTGGCACTCTGCGGGGACAGCGAGCCTTTCAAGGACCTACCCGAAGGCTGGCTGCGGGTCCTGCCGACCGACGCACCGCTGTCGACGGCAGGCGCCTGGAACCGCCTGCTTGCGCGCTTGACGCCGGAAGACTGGCCCGACCGCGCCGACCATGTTGCGTTGTTGCGCACATCGGTCGAGGCTCTGGTGAAAGGACCGGACGCCGCCGGCGAGATGGGAGATGTGTTCCTTAAGGGCCGCGCCCTCGCGATCTGGCGCAAAGCGCTGCTTGCGGGCCCCGCCGCTTCAATCGATGCTACGTTGGAAACCTTGAAGCAGGACGAGGGGCTGGAAGCGTGCGTCTGTGTCGCCTGGATGCCGGCTAGCGCTCTCGCAGCGGCGCCTCGCCCCTTCGTGCGGCTTCTCGGCCTTAACTCTTCACGGTGGCCGCGGGGGATCGCCGAGGACGGGCTGATTCCGGACCATATAATCCCGACCCCGGTGCTAGATCCACTGCCGGTCAATCTCGCCGATCGCCGCGATTTTGAAACAATACTCGCCACGACAGCCAATTCCGTCGTTCTCTCGCGTGCCCGGCGCGACAGTGATGGGCGCCTCTTCGGACGAAGTCCGTTGCTCGCCGGACAGGGAGGCGAAACCTATCTGCGCCGCAATGCGACGCCGGGGCACGCCTTCAGCGAGACCGACCGCCTTATGGCCCGGCCCCAGGAGTTCGCGGCCGATCCGCAAGCGGTCAGTGCGCAGTGCTGCTGGCGCGACTGGCGTAGGCCCGAGATCACAGCCCACGACGGGCTCGTGCGGGCGGATCATCCGCTCATTCTCGCCATCCTCAACCGCACCCAATCGGCAAGCTCTTTGCGCCGCCTGCTGCGCAATCCTCTTAGCTTCGTGTGGGTCTATGCGCTCGGATGGCGTGAACCGCAGAGCAGCGCCGAGCCACTGGTGCTCGACGCGCTCGGGATCGGCGATCTCGTCCACATGGTTCTCGACCGCGCTTTGCGCAATCTTGAAACCGAAGGCGGCCTTGTTTCCGCCAATGAGAAAGCCATCGAAGCTGTGGTCGCGCAAGCCTCGCAGGCCGTCGCTGCCGATTGGGAAAGCGAGCGACCGGTTCCACCGACCGTCATCTGGCGGCGTACCCTCGACGATGCTCGCGTGATGGCGGGCCGTGCCCTGTCCTATCGCAATGACCTTCCACCGGGCGCACGCTCCTACGGAGAGGTACCTTTTGGCGGCTTGAAACCGAAATCTGACACGGAAATACCTTGGTATGCAGGCACACCGGTCACAATTCCCGACACTGGCTTCAACATCGCCGGATATATCGACCGGCTCGACATCTCGGACGACGGCAAGCGCGCGCTTGTGCGCGACTACAAGACTGGCCGGCTGCCGTCGGCTGATCTTCGGCTGAACGGCGGACGCGAGCTTCAACGCTGCCTCTATGCCTTCGCGGTGAAGGCTCTCCTCGGCGACGAAGTCGCCATTAGTGCATCGCTGTACTATCCGCGGGAGGGCGTTGATCTTCAGCTCAGTGATCCCGGCGCAGCGCTGGCAGAGATCAAAGGCTATCTGCGCGCGGCAAGGGCAAGTCTCACCAGCGGCGCGGCTCTGCCTGGCCCGGATACCGGCGGAGATTATGACGACCTCACCTTCGCCCTGCCGGCCAACGCCAGCGCCACCTACTGCAAACTCAAAATGCCGACCGCCACGGAGCGGTTGGGCGAAATCGCTCAGGTCTGGGAGTCGGTATGATGAGTGGCGTGTTCAAAGTGCTGAAGGACGAGAGCGCACGCCGCGATGCGATCAGCCTCCATGATCGTTCGATTCTGGTAGAGGCCGGCGCGGGTTCAGGCAAGACCGCGGTCATGGCTGGCCGCATTGCCGGTATGCTTGCCGAAGGCGTTGCGCCCCGTTCCATCGCAGCCGTCACATTCACCGAACTCGCCGCGAGCGAGCTGCTGTCGCGAGTTCGCGAGTTCGTCGCCGATCTCTCGACCGGCATGATCGCGTCCGAACTGCGCGTGGCGTTCCCCGATGGGCTGACCCAGGCCCATTGCGACAATCTCGCCGCCACCTGCGCGACGATCGACGAAATAACCTGCTCGACCATCCACGGCTTCTGCCAGCGCCTCATTAAGCCCTATCCGGCGGAGGCCGACATCGATCCCGGGGCTTACGTAATGGATCGCAATCAGGCTGATCTGACCTTCCTCGAGATTGTTGACGGCTGGCTTCGCGAACGCCTGTCCGGCGGCCAGGGCGGCATCCTGGCCGAGATGGTGCATCACAGGCCCGGTGAGACCGTGGCACTGGTCCATAAGATCGCCGAAAATCTGAGGCGCCGCCCCACGCTCTCGGCTGCGCCCGTCTCTCCGCTCGTCGGCCACCTGATGGCGTTCCAGCAGGCCTCTGCGGATTTCGTGTGCTTCATGGATGCCGTGGTGGCGATCGAGCCCGAAACTT
>CAIXBE010000598.1 GCA_903917595.1 uncultured Rhodobacterales bacterium | reverse complement strand
AGCTGGAGACCAGAAGCCGTGTGCCCGCGACCGTGTGCCAGCCGGTGATGCAGCCCTGCGGAAGATAGACCGCCTCGCCCGGGGCAAAGTGCTGGGCGGTTCCCTGATGGGTCAGGGTCAGATCGCCGTGCAACACGACGATCACCTGATTGGCGCAGGCAGGGGTGGCAGCTGCGACAACCGCCCCATGCTCTTGCACGCTGACGCAGAGATTGCCAGCGGCATTGGTGAAATTGGTGCGCGACAGGCTGATGGCGCCGTCGGGGCAGGTCCGGCCCGACAGGTCCGGCACGGTAACACGGGTCAGCGCTGGGTTCCCGGCGGGCAGGACATCCGGCGCGTCGAGGATCATGAAGATCTTTCGCACATAACCGGGCTGTTTCCACTGGCATTTCAGGCCCTTGGGGATGACGAAGGCTTCATGTGCCTTTACTTCCACCTCGGCACCATCGGGCATGACCATGACCACGCTGCCGTCAAGCAGATACATGAACTCATCGACCTCATAAGCCGACATGTGCGCGGTCTGGGCGGTGCAATCCCAGACTCCGGCGATGTACCCGCCAATCTCGTCGCAGAGATAGCCGCGCTGAACGGGGGTGCCGGAAACGAGGTCAGCCGGGTCGATCACATCCCATGGTTCAAGACCCGTGCCGTCGGGATCGTGCAGATTGATGCGATGAGGCGCGAGGGGGCGGTCCATGGGACGCTGACTCTTTTACTGCGGAACGGGGGTTATCGAAGGAATAGCATTCCTTGAAAAGGTCGCACAGATGCGTTGTGAACGCCATGGCGGAGCCTGCCATCCAGTCGCCTGTTGAACTGTCAGGAAGCCTGGATAATGTGATTGCGCTGCCTGCCGCATTTGCGGATCAGGCTTTTCTCCTGCGGAGCCAGACATGAAGATTTCGAAAGTCACTCCGTTCCTCGTTGCCCCAAGGCCAAGCGCGGACAACTGGTCTCGTGGGCAGACCATGATTTTTGTTAAACTTGAGACGGAGTGCGGGCTTGTGGGCTGGGGCGAGGCCTATGCCCTGGAGCACCGGCAGCTGGCAATTCGCGAGATCATTCTCACGCTTGGCGCAGCCGTCAAGCAGATGGAGACCGCAACGCCGCGAGGCTTTCTGCATCGCGTTTCAAGGTCGATGGACAGCGACCACCCAGGCATCGACTATGCCAGCGCCGTAAGCGCGATCGAGATTGCCCTGTGGGATCTGCTTGGCAAATCCGCCGGGCTGCCGTTGTACGCCCTGCTTGGCGGCGCACTCATCAATCAGGTGCCACTTTACGCGAATGCCTGGGACGAGAGGGTGCAGTCGCCCCAGGCCGTCGCCGATCGCTGTGCAATGATGAAATCACAGGGCTATCGTGCGGTGAAGATCTACCCGCTTCGCCGGGCCACGCTTGCAGAGGCAGAGGCCTGCGTGCGCTTGACCCGTGAGGCCGTCGGGCCCGACCTCGATATCCTGATCGATTTTGCCATTCAGGATGATCCGCGCCACGCACTGCGCGCGGTAAAGCTTTTTGAGCCTTACAATCCCTATTGGATCGAAGAGCCGGTGGCAGGGGACAATCTGGCCGCGATGGCCGAAATCCGCGCCGCCACCGCTTGTCGGATCACGACCGGAGAGCGGCAGGCGGGCCTGCGGCAATATCGGGATGTTCTGGTTGCCCGGGCGGCCGATGTGTTGAACCCGGACATCGCCGGCGCCGGTGGAATTCTGCGGATGCTAGAGATTGGTGCCCTGGCTGAAGCGCACGGGGCCCATATTTCGCCGCACAGCTGGAACAGCACGACCGTCGCCTTCATGGCGGTGCTGCATGTTTGCGCCGTGATGCCCAACGCGACCTATGCTGAACTCTATTACGATTATCTTGAACTTGGGGCGACGTTTGCGACCTGCGACTATGTCATGGCAGCGGGCTATGCCAGCCTGCCCCAAAAGCCCGGCCTGGGAGTCGAGATGAACGAACAGATGCTCGTGTCGCTGGCACCGTGATGACGGCACTTGTCGGAGGCATCGGATGACTGGCATCTTCAGTCACCCCCGCAGGAGGCAGGGCATTGACACAAGATAGCGAACATATCGACGAATATGGTGCCGAGATGGTTGCCTTTCTGGAACTGATTTGGGGCAAGGGCTTTTTGGCTCCAGGAGGAAAGCAGAACATCCGCCGGATGACCGAAGGTATCGCGACACAAGACCGTTACCTTGTGGACTGTCCGTAGTCGAATGATTTGGAACATGCGGCCTGATTTTGGTGCGGAGAGTTCGGGCTCATCGGGTTTAGGTTATGCTGCTTGACGTTGATGGTTCAAGCGGCGGTTTTGGATGGTTTGGTGTTTGATGCGCCTCCTTTCAGCCAGGATGGTTTCGCCGCGCCCGAAGTAGACGTCAGCCGGTGTCAGGT
>CAIXBE010000597.1 GCA_903917595.1 uncultured Rhodobacterales bacterium | reverse complement strand
CCGGGCAGGGCGGACACTTGCCCCGCCTCAATCAGCCGCAAACTTCCGCTTGGCAAAAGCGCGCCCTCCGGTGCCGGAAAACCGGGCCGCAACGTCAGGTCCAGCGGCGGCTCGCCCGCATGGACCGCTTCAATTGCCGTCACCACCTCACGCCCCCAGGCATGGACCAGCGGCTGACGCAGCCAACGCGGCAGCTTTTGCGGCGGCAGACCGGCCAGCACGTCCGTTTCCGGCAAGGCCCGCAGAACGGCATTCACCAGACCCGACAGATGCGTCGTCCGTTTGCTGCTGCGCACAATCTCGACCGCTGCATTCACCACGCCATGCGCCGGGGCGCCCTGCGCGCGTTCAACCACCGCCAGCCGCAGCACGTTGCGCACCGTCAGCGGTGGCGATTTCCGCAAATGGCGGTCCAGCACCCGGTCGACCGGCTCCAGATGCCGCAGCACCTCGGCCGCCAACCGCAGGGCACGCGCCCGGTCGGACGGGGGCAGGCCAAGATCGGACACTTCCTCCAGCATCCGGCCTTCGCCCAGGATCCCGTCCAGGATCGCCACCGCCGCCGCCCGCGCTGCCACACCTTCGGCCATGCCTGTCCCCCAGCTTTGCCAGAACCCTTGTTCCGTGCCAAAACCGCCTATATCACCCAAGGCACCCGCACAAGGAACCCCGGCAATGGACCCGACACCGGACGACATGCCCCCCGCCGCCAAACGGGCGCTTGCCGAGGCCGCCGCCCGCCGCAAAGCAGCCGAGGCCGCAGCCCCGCTGCCGAAAGAGTTGGGAGGCCGCGACGGCCCCGAACCCGTGCGCTATGGCGACTGGGAGAAAAAGGGGCTGGCGGTGGATTTTTGAGGGGAGATGTAGGGTGCGTGATTTCACGCACCACCACCCTATCCACACGCGCAAGGTATCAAATCCTGTCGTATCCGGAAATTGCTTTCCTTTTCAAACTATTGTGCGTTAAGTCACGCATCCGACGCGACGGTGAACACGAATACTTCGAGGTTGACAGGCACAATCGGAGCCGCGCTTGATGTGGGAGTTGGTCGGCAGAGTGGATTGGGGATGCGCATCGGCAGGACCGCGGGCTTTGCCGCGGCTACTCGGTCGGCCATATCGGTGGCTTCAGAACGACAAGGCAGCGGATGGTGGAACTGGCGGACCCGAGCTCGCAAGGGGCTTTGGCTGGCCTTGAGGCGGAACAGAAGATGAAGAACCTCAATCTTTGCGACATCGGTAAGATGTTCCGTCAGCGAGCCAACCGAGACCCTGGCAACGCTGCGAAACAGAAGGCGCACGATCTCTCAAGGGAATTGTGGCACAGTAAAAAGCCAAAAGAGGAGTTACTTGCCATCATAGCCCAACTGAAACCCATCGAGAGAGCTTTTACGGGCATCCGAGTTTACTATGCAGATATCGCTGAGAAGGCGGTTCGTGAAGGAAACTACGAGGTCATCATACCACATGAGATATCCCATCGCTACGGTGAGCAGCTAGGCAGGGTATATGTGCTGACCTCGAGCAGCCGTCCAGGAGGATCGTGTCCCTGGGCGTGGTGTAGGTTGTGGCTGAGGTGGTCACCGGCGTTTTCCGGCTAGGGTCTGGTTGCTAACGCCAACCTTGACCGGAGATTGCACCAATGACCGACGAGATGATGAACCTGCGGGCGCTTGTTG
>CAIXBE010000596.1 GCA_903917595.1 uncultured Rhodobacterales bacterium | reverse complement strand
TTGGCCCGGATCAATACACCAGCTGCGCCCTGTGCATGCTGGACCTGCCATTCCTGCAAGGACGGTGACCATGCCCGGCGACGTAAAGCTATCGTGCCGCAACTTGTGGAAAGTCTACGGACCGAACCCCGGTCAGTTCTTCGCGGCCCAAGGCGCAACGGATGGGGCCGATGCACTTGCGGCCCGGATGCGGGAAGCGCGCCACATCCCGGCTGCCATCGATGTCGGTTTTGATGTCCATGTCGGCGAGACCTTTGTCATCATGGGGCTTTCCGGCTCGGGCAAGTCGACGGTGGTGCGCTGTCTGTCCCGGTTGATCGACCCCGACCACGGTCAGGTCTTGCTGGATGGCGAGGATCTTCTGGCCAAGACCAGCCGTGAGCTGATCGACATCCGGCGCCACAAGATCGGCATGGTGTTTCAGAACTTCGGCCTCTTGCCGCATCTGAACGTGATCGACAACATCGCCTTTCCGCTGAAACTGCAGGGCCTGCCCGTCGATGCGCAGCGCGAGCGTGCCGCGCATGTGATCGAGCTTGTCGGCCTGACCGGTCGCGAAAACGCCTATCCGCGCCAACTTTCGGGCGGGCAGCAGCAGCGCGTGGGCATCGCCCGCTCGCTGGCCGTCGAGCCCGAGCTTTGGTTGCTGGACGAACCGTTCAGTGCGCTCGACCCGCTGATCCGGCGGCAGATGCAGGACGAATTCATCCGCATCCAGCGCGTGCTGCGAAAGTCCATCGTCTTCATCACCCATGACTTCATGGAGGCGCTGCGCATTGCCGACCGCATGGCGATCATGCGCGATGGCAAGATCGTGCAGATCGGAACCCCGGAAGAGCTGATCCTGAACCCGGCCGACGATTACGTCGCCCAGTTCACCGGCGAGGTGCCAAGGATCAAGATCCTGCGGGCCGGTCAGTGCGCCGAACTCCTCGTCAATCATCCCGAACCGCTGCCAAGGGTCGGCCCTGAAACCCGCATCGGGGGAATGCTGAAACTTCTGGCCGAACATCCGATCGGTATCGACGTGATCGGTGAAGGCGGAGACTACCTCGGCACCGTGACGGCGACGACGTTGATCCGCACCTTGGCCAAGTCCGAGAGCGCCGATGAGTGACCGGCAAGGCACCTCGGGCGCAAGACTGTGGCCGGTGACGGTCTGGGTGGCGCTTTTGGGGCTGGTCCTTGGTCTGGCGCTGGCCCAATTGCGCTATCCCGGGCTGCACAGTTATCCCGCCAGCTGGACGCTGCCGATGACGGATTGGCTGAACATCCTGATGGAATGGTTCGTCGATCTGACCAAGCCGTTCTTCCGGGCCATTTCCTGGCTTATGGGCTTTCCGATGCGGTGGGTGGCCGACCTTCTGGCCTGGCTGCCCTGGTCGGTTTTCATGGTCGTGGCTGTCCTGATCGCGCACCGGGCGGGCCGCTGGCCGCTGGCGGTCTTTACCGGTGGCGCGTTGTTTTACGTTCTGGGGATGGGGCTTTGGCCCGACACGATGAACTCGCTTGCCTTGGTTGCTGTATCGGTTCCCCTTGCTGTCGGTCTGGGCTTTGGCCTGGGCGTTGCGGGGTTCTTCTCGCCCCGGGTCGAACGCTTTCTGACCCCGATGATGGACATCACCCAGACCGTCCCGGCCTTTGCCTATCTGCTGCCGATCCTGATGCTGTTCGGCTTTGGCCCGGTGGTCGGCCTGATTGCCGGGGTGATCTTTGCCTTTCCGCCCATGGTCAAGAACACCATCGTCGGCCTGCGCGAAGTGCCGTCCGAGATCATCGAAAGCGGCCTGATGTCCGGGGCGACACCTGCGCAACTGTTCTTTCTGGTGCGCTGCCGGGCCGGGTTGCGGCAGATCCTTCTGGGCGTGAACCAGACCACGATGGCCGCGCTCAGCATGATCATCATCGCCTCGATCATCGGCGGGTCCGAGGATATCGGCTGGCGGGTCCTTTCGACCCTGCGCAAGGCGGAATTCGGCGAAAGCCTGATCGCCGGGATCGTGATCGCGCTGATGGCGATGGTGCTGGACCGGATCACCCACGGCCTTGCCGTCCGCGAGCCGGACATGCAGCAAGACCATGGCTTCGCCCAGCGCCACCGTTTTGGCCTGACCACTCTGGCTGCCGCAGTCGCGGCCTATCTGGCCGCTCAGGTCTATCCAGAGCTTCTTGTCTGGCCGGAAACCTGGACCTACGATCCCTCCTCAATGCTTAATAGCGGCATTGAAGGTTTTGTGATCGCGGCCAAGCCGATCCTGGACGCGATCAAGAATTTTGTCATCTTCACCCTGATCCTGCCACTGAAGATCGGCCTGTTGAACGTCGTCGGCCCCTTCACCTGGGGTTTCACGGCAACCGGCTGGCATGCGGCCGGCTATGGGGCGATGATCCTGGCCCTCGCCGGATATGCGTTCAAACGGGGCCGCATCGGGGTGACGATTTCGGTACTCAGCTTTGGTCTGATCCTGTTCTTCGGGCTGACCAACCTGACCTGGCCCGGGGCAAGCCTGCTGCTGGTCTGGTTCGGCTATCGCTCGGGTGGGATGCGGCTGGGGCTTTGGACGGCGGCGGCGCTGGGGTTCATTCTTGTCTCGGGCAGCTATGACAAGGCGGTGCTGTCGGTCCAGCTTTGCGGGCTGGCCATTCTGGTCTCGTTCCTTGTTGGCAGCGCGCTTGGCGTTCTGGCGGCCGAGAGTGAGTGGTTCTCACGCCTGATGCGTCCGATCAACGACACGTTGCAGACCATGCCGCCCTTCGTCCTGCTGATCCCGATCATCATGATCTTCAAGATCGGCGAGTTTTCGGCCCTGCTGGCGATCATCTCTTACGCCATCGTCGCGCCGATCCGTTACACCGAATACGGTATCCGCAACGTCCCGAAAGAGGTCGTCGAAGCCTCGACCAGCCTGGGCTGCACGCCCTGGCAACTGCTGTGGCGGGTCAAGATCCCGCTGGCGATGCCCAACATCATGCTTGGCCTCAATCAGGCGATCATGTTCGGGATCTC
>CAIXBE010000595.1 GCA_903917595.1 uncultured Rhodobacterales bacterium | reverse complement strand
GCGCTGTCAGGCTCTGATCGAGAGTGTCGAGGAGGCCATGGGCGGGCTGGCCACGGGCGCGGTCACTCTGCGGGCCGAATGTGGCTCGGCCTTCTTTGCCGATCTGGTGGCGCACAAGGAAGTGCGAGAGACCTATCTGCACACCGCTGCTGCGGCAGATCTGCGGTCCCGCGTCGCGGACGAGGTCAGCTTCGGCGGCATCACCTTCCGCCGCTTCCGAGGTGGCGCGGGCTTTGGCGTCGCGACGGACAAGGCGATATTCTACCCTGAAGCCGTCGAGGGGCTGTTCGAGATTTACTATGCCCCAGCGGATACCTTCGAGACGGTCAACACCGTGGGGCTACCGCTCTATGCGCGGATGATCCCGGACCGCGACCGCGACGAATGGGTGCGCCTTGAGATCGAGAGCAATCCGCTGCCGATCTGCACCCGCCCGCAGGTGCTGCGCGCTGCGCGGCGGACCTGATGACCGCGTTCAGCGCCGCACTTGAGGTGCTCTTTGCGGATCCGAACATCGGCGTGGAGGCGATCTACACATCCGACGGCGGCGTGCCGGCCCTTGTGCGGATCGTCGCGCGGCGCGCCGATGCCGTAACCGAATTCGGCGATGCGCGGCTATGGTCGGAAACCACGCGCATCGACCTGCGCGTGGCGGAAGTGCCAAACCCGCGTCCCGGCGACCGGATCGAGATCGACGGGGAGGCCTTTCTCATCCAGGGCGAGCCGGTGCGCGACCGCGAACGGCTGGTCTGGGCTGTTGATCTGAGACCAGCGTGAAACTGAAGCTCGACATCGATCCCGACATTGTCGCGCTGATGGCAGCGGAGGTCGCGGCTGTGGAACGCGCGGTGACCACGGCGCTGCGTGAGGCCGGGACTAGCCTGAAATCCGCCTGGCGCGGCCAGATTACCAGCGCGGGCTTGGGGGCCCGGCTTGCAAACTCGATCCGCCTCGCCAGCTTCCCAAAATCTGGCGACAGCCTGAACGCGGCGGCGCTGGTCTGGTCGAACGCACCGGTGATCATCGGCGCACATGACACAGGCCCACTGATCCGCTCGAAAAGCGGCTTCTGGCTGGCGATCCCGACTGCAGCAGCGGGGAAGTCCAGGCGCGGCGGCCGCATTACCCCTAGCGAATGGGAACGTCGCACCGGGCTACGGCTGCGCTTCATTTATCGCCGCCGGGGCCCAAGCCTGCTGGTCGCTGAGGGGCGGCTGAATTCGAAAGGTCGAGCCGTGGGATCCCGCGCCAAGACAGGGCGCGGTCTGACTACCGTGCCGATCTTCCTGCTCGTGCCGCAGGTCAAGCTGCCAAAGCGGCTGGATCTGGCACGGGATGCCGAGCGGGCGGTGGACGGCGTGCCGGGGCGGATCGTGGCGAGGTGGGTGGAAGCGTAACGAAACGAGAAAGTCTCAAACGCCTCGAGATAGCCGCCTCATCTGTGCAGCAGCGTTGTGGCGCCAGCGGCGGTCACTCGGGGTACATGACAGAATTATCATCCCTTCTTCGCAAACAACAGCCAGATGCTTGCTACGATGCTCAACTCGAAGCACATGAAGCCCGTTGATCTCACATAAATTGCGGCAGTCACGGTGGTGCTTATGCATCGTCGTCTCCAACCACAACTTCAACGCCATCAAGCAAAGCCGGCTGATCGTCCCCATCTTCGATGTAGTGAAACTGATGAGGGCGGTAATTCGGGTGCGACGTAATCCAAGCACGACGTTTGTCGCCCGTCCCCCAGCGAAGCAACTCTGGAGGCATGTCCCGGAGGGCGATGATTCCATGCAAGATCGACCACCTTTCATCGTCGAAGGTGGAAGCATCGCTCCCCTCTGGGTTGACAAACTCGGTAGTCATTTCCCAGTGGTGTGTGGAGAAAAGTGGTGTAATTTTTTCTGAAGTTCCCTCTTGGAAATTCATTTCCAGTCCAGCCTCTGCGGCAAGATCAGACAGCATTGCTAGAAAAGGATGACTAGGTTCGGATTTAGTAGGGTATTCAGGATGCATCCCGTCAAACCCACCTGCCAGATCACGTTCTTCGATTGACTTGCGTTCCGCATCATAGACGTCGCTGATTTCTTCAGTGATGTATCCAATACTGGCCATCTGATTAGCAGGCCCGGCTAAGGCGGCTTCCATGGCGGACTTCTTCCATGCCTCAAGCATAGTGCGACGCCGCATCAAGCTCAGTTCGGCAAGGATTGTGAACAGATAGGGGCCCGCCTCCAGGATTGCCTTCTCTGAGACTTTGTAATGCAGCGAGGTCAGTGTGAGAGCGTTGATAACATCGCCAGGCAGGTCCGCAACCATTCGCTGCAGCCCACCCCTCTTGCTCGCATCGTGTTCTAACTTCAGGTTCGGTGGTGATTGGAGGATTTCCAAGGTTACGCCGAGGGCGACAGCGACTTTTTCCGCATTGGATTGCCGCAATTCTTTGCCGCTGCGGATACGGCCAACAGTCTTGACGCCAACCCTCGCACGCGTGGCCAAGTCTGCCTGTGTCATGCTCTTGCTGCGAAGGAGATGTTCAAACGTAGTGACGTTGATAAGCATGTCTTAGATCCTGTTAACTTTCCTGAACTCAACATAGTGGCTACTATAGCATGGCCACAATAGTCAAAGTATGCACATTTTTCGCACATAATGCGCATGTAGTCAGGTTATATATGCAAAAAAGCATCACTTTATGACCATTATGACGCATATGGTAGAGTTACTTTCATCCTGCTTGGCTGGGGAAGTCACAGAGTGACCCAAACTCGTCCAGCAACGGCGAATCAGCTCTAACCCTTCAGGACCGAAGATCTTGAACATGCCCAGTACCCGCGAAACCATCCTGAGCGCGCTCGCGGATTTGCTGCGAGCGGTACCGCACGTACCCGTCCTGCGCGGCGAGGTGCTACCCGAACGCGTGCCGGCGGCGGGCCTCATGATCCTGCGCGATGGCAACCCCGGGGAGCCGGGCGTGACGCTGTCACCACTGACATGGCATTATCAGCACAGGGCCGAGCTCGAAGTGGTCGTGCAGGCCAATGCTGGTCGGGACGCGGCCTTTGATCACCTGATTACGCAGATCGGCGCGGCAATCTCAGCCAACCGTACCCTGCTGGGTCTCTGCGACTGGGTTGAGGCCGAAGCGCCAGAGCCGATTGATCTGCCCGTCGAGGGCGCTTCCAGCCTTAAGGCCGCCATTATTTCCGTCGTGCTCCACTACTCGACAGAGGACCCGCTCACGTAATCCTCCGCAGAACTGGGCTTGCAGCAGAGACTGCCTTCAATCTCGCTGCCGACCTCCACCGTCACACTTTGACAGACAATGTCGGCCGTGACGCGCGCAGAAGCTGTAATCGCCACATGCAAGGCAGTGATCGCTCCAACGAGCACGCCCTCAATTGTCACGTTGCGTGCCCGGACATGACCGTCGATCTTACCGTTGCGGCCCAGAACAAGGGTATCTGTCGTCACGTTGCCAATCAGACTGCCGTCAAAGGCGACAATCCCGGTACTGCGCAGGTCGCCCCTGATGGTGATGTCTTGCAGAACTGAGCGTCGGCGCTCGCCGAGAGCCCCACCCGGAGCATTTTGGGAAGCAAGGCTTCCATCAAGATCAGCTGTGCGCTTTGCGAACATGGTGGCGTCTTTCGAGCATTCTGAAACGAAGAACTTGGCGATTTTAGGCATGCGTCAAGCCTGAAGGGCAGCATCGCTGCTGACATGTCACATAAAGGAGACGACAGAATGGCACGCGCACAAGGCGCGCGGGCGCAGATGGCGCTTGCGTTCGAGACGACTTATGGGACCGTGCCGGCAAGCGGCTTCACCAGGATGCCTTTCGCCAGCACCACGCTGGGCTCTGAACAGCCGCTGCTGAACAGCGAGCTCCTGGGCTATGGCCGCGATCCGCTGGCCCCGATCAAGGACGCGGTGACGGCGGATGGCGATGTGGTCGTCCCGCTGGACGCGGCTGCGTTCGGGTTCTGGCTGAAGGCAGCTTTTGGGGCGCCAGTAACAACCGGCGCTGCAGCAGGGCCGTTCACGCATGAGTTCCACTCGGGCGCCTGGACGCTGCCCTCGATGTCGATCGAGACTGCCATGCCGGAGGTGCCGCGCTTTGCGATGTATTCCGGCTGCGTGCTCGACAGTCTGACTTGGCAGATGCAGCGCTCCGGACTGCTGACGGCAACGGCCAGTCTGATCGCGCAGGGCGAGAGCATTGCCGGCACGTCCGCCGCTGGTACACTGGCGGACCTCGGCCTGAAGCGCTTCGGCCATTTCAACGGCGCGATCACCCGCAACGGAAGCCCGCTCGGCAACATCGTCTCGGCCGAGATCACCTATGCCAATACCCTCGACCGGGTGGAGACGATCCGCTCGGACGGGTGGATCGACGGGGCTGATCCCTCCATCGCGGCGCTGACCGGCAAGATCGAGGTGCGCTTTGCCGACCCGGCGCTGGTCAACCAGGCCATCGCGGGAGAGCCCTGCGCGCTGAGCTTTGCCTATAGCCTGCCCTCAGGGGAGAGCTTCACCTTCACCGCCCATGCCGTCTATCTGCCGCGCCCGCGCATCGAGATTGCGGGGCCGCAGGGCGTGCAGGCTAGTTTTGACTGGCAGGCCGCACGCGACACCACGCTGGGGCGGATGTGCACCGCCCTGCTCGTCAACGGCATCGAGGAGTACTGATCATGCTGCGCCTGACTCTCGCCCGCGAGGCCCACTGGCTTGATTTGCCGATGGGCGTACGCCTGCTGGTCGAGCCGCTCAGCACGGCCCTGATGGTTGCAGCCCGCACCGACCCAGAGCTGCGCGCCCTGCCGTCCGGGTCGCCAGATGATGCTGTCGCCGTGGCCTTTGCCAAGGCGATCGCGACGCGCGCCATCACCGCTTGGGAGGGCGTCGGAGATGCGACCGGCGCCCCTCTTAAAGTCAGCCCGGAAGGCATTGCAGCTCTCCTCGACCTCTGGCCGATGTTCGAGCAGTTCCAGACCGACTACGTCGCCCGCGGGCTGGAGCTCGACGCAGAAAAAAACGTCTCCGCGCCCTTGCCGAGTGGTCCTTCGGCGGGGGCGAGCGCTACTGCGCGGCCTGCGAAGCGAGCTGCGCGGACTGCCCGCAGATCCTGAACGCGCCCCTGAGCCTTGAGGGCTGGCAGGTCTGGGACCTGGCGGGGCGTTTGGGTGGCCAAATCCGGGCGGTGCCTGGAGTGGTGCTTGGTTGGGACATGAGCGCAGCTCTGGCAATGGCCACTGCCCTTGGCGTTGACCTTCGGGCGGCTGCCGAGCTGCTACCCGTGATCGAGGCGGTGATGGTGCGGCGTTTAAACGAGGCCTGCGCCGCAGTTCAAGACACACCTTCCTTCGGAGCGGAGACCTGACCCATGGCAGAAAAGCGCGTGTCCGTCCGCCTGGTGGCAACGGGTGGCCGGCAGGTCCGGGCCGAGCTTGAAGGCGTCGGTGAGGCCGGCGCGCGCGGCTTTGGCCGGCTGTCTTCCGAGATGGACCGGGCCAATGACCGGCTCAGCGGCTTCGCCCGCAAGGCCGGCGTGGCGCTGGCCG
>CAIXBE010000594.1 GCA_903917595.1 uncultured Rhodobacterales bacterium | reverse complement strand
GAGGCCGGGGTGTCGGTCTGGCTGCGCGCCGATCTTGATGTGCTGTGGCACCGGGTCCGCCACAAATCGACCCGCCCCTTGCTGCGCACCCCCGACCCGCGCGAGACGTTACGCGCCCTTTACGACGCGCGCCTGCCACTTTATGCGCAAGCAGACCTTGCTGTGGACAGTGACGCGGGCGTGTCGGTCGAAGAAATGGCCGCGCGGGTGATCGTTGCCCTGCAGACGCGGCCCGATGTGCTGGAGGCATGACGTGATGAACCGTGTGGCGGTCGATCTGGGATCGCGGTCCTATGAGGTGCGGATCGGCGAAGGCTTGATTGCCCGCGCCGGGGTCGAAATCGCGCCCTTCCTGCGCCGCCGCCGTGTGGCAATCGTCACCGATGCAGCCCTTGTTCCGCAGCATCTGCCGGCCCTGACGGCGGCTTTGGAGGCCGAGGGGATCGTGGTATCCGCGCTGGCCGTGCCGTCGGGTGAGGCGACGAAATGCTGGGCGGAACTCGCGCGGGTGACCGAGTGGCTTTTGGAGCAGAAGGTCGAGCGGCGCGATCTGGTGCTGGCCTTTGGTGGCGGCGTGATCGGCGATCTGGTCGGCTTTGCCGCCGCGATCCTGCGGCGGGGGGTGCGCTTTGTGCAACTGCCGACGACGCTGTTGGCGCAGGTTGATAGCTCGGTCGGGGGCAAGACCGGGATCAACTCGACCCACGGCAAGAACCTGATCGGCGCTTTTCACCAGCCCTCGCTGGTTCTGGCAGACATCGGGGTGCTTGAAACCCTGCCGGACCGCGACTTTCTGTCGGGCTATGGTGAGGTGGTGAAATACGGGTTGCTGGGCGATGCCGGGTTCTTTGACTGGCTTGAGACGCAGGGTCCGGCCATGCGCCACGGTGACCGGGCGGCCCGGCTGCATGCGGTCACAAGGTCGGTCGAGATGAAAGCCGGGATCGTGTCGCGCGACGAGACGGAAGAGGGCGAACGCGCGCTTTTGAACCTTGGCCACACCTTTTGCCATGCGCTGGAAAAGGCCACCGGCTATTCCGACCGGCTATTGCATGGCGAAGGCGTGGCAATCGGTTGCGCGCTAGCTTTCGAGCTGTCCGCCCGCCTTGGGCTCTGCGCGCAGGAAACCCCCAGCCGGGTCCGGGCGCTTCTGTCGGCGATGGGCATGAAGACCGACCTTGCCGACATTCCGGGCGATCTGCCGGGGGTCGACGACCTGCTGACACTGATGGCGCAGGACAAGAAGGTGGTCGACGGCCGGTTGCGGTTCATTCTGGCGCGCGGGATCGGCGAGGCCTTTGTGGCCGAAGACATCCCGGGCGAGGTGGTTCGCACCCTTCTGGACGACGCGCTCAGGGCGCGGCGGTAGCTGCCTCAATAATAGGCATCTGGCGTCCGGACGGGCATTGCAGCCATGGAAAAGCTTTTCGTCGCCCCGCCGGTCTGCTTTAGTCACGAAAAGGCAGCCGGGGGGCACGCGTGTCGCAGTTCAACGAGATGTTTCACGGGGCAGGCGTCCGCCCCCCCTATGCCCAGTTGCAAGACTGGGTCGCCGCGATGCCACAGGAATTGCGCAGCCTGAAACAGGCTGAGGCCGAGGCCTTGTTCCGCCGTATCGGCATCACCTTTGCGGTTTACGGCGAAGGCGGCGATCCGGACCGCCTAATCCCTTTCGACATGTTCCCGAGGGTCTTTGCCGCCGCCGAATGGGCCAAGCTGGAAAAGGGCATCAAGCAACGCGCGCGGGCGCTGAACGCCTTTCTTGTCGATGTTTATGGCCGGGGCGAGATCATTCGGGCTGGCCGGATTCCGGCACCTTTGGTCTATCAGAACGAAGCCTATGAAAAGGCGGTCGCGGGTTTCGTGCCACCCAAGGGGGTCTATTCCCACATCGTCGGCGTCGACATCGTGCGCACCGGTCCGGATGAGTTTTTCGTGCTGGAAGACAACTGCCGCACGCCGTCGGGGGTCAGCTACATGCTGGAATCCCGCGAGATCATGATGCGGATGTTTCCCGATCTTTTCCGCGGCAACCGGATCGAGCCGGTCGACAATTACTCGGAAAAGCTGCGTCGGACGCTGGCCAGCGTGGCCCCGGCGAAATGCAATGGTGATCCAACCATCGTCATCCTGACCCCGGGGCATTTCAACAGCGCGTACTACGAACACTCGCTGCTGGCCGATCTGATGGGGGTCGAACTGGTCGAAGGGCAGGACCTGTTTGTCGATGGCGAATATGTCTGGATGCGCACCACCGAAGGCCCGCGCCGGGTGGATGTGATCTACCGGCGGATCGACGATGCCTATCTTGACCCCCTGTGTTTCCGCCCCGATTCTATGCTGGGCGTGCCCGGGCTGATGGATGTCTATCGTTCCGGTGGGGTGGCAATCTGTTCGGCCCCGGGGGCCGGGGTGGCCGACGACAAGGCGGTCTACACTTACGTTCCAGAAATGGTGCGCTTCTATCTGGGCGAAGAACCGATCTTGCAGAACGTGCCGACCTGGCAATGCGGCAAGGCCGATGACCTTTCCTATGTGATGGATCATCTGGCCGAGCTTGTGGTCAAGGAAGTGCATGGCTCGGGCGGCTACGGCATGCTGGTTGGCCCGAAATCCAGCCGTGATCAGGTGGAGCAGTTCCGCCTGAAGATCGCCGCCGATCCCGGAAACTACATCGCCCAGCCGACGCTGGCGCTGTCGTCCTGCCCGACCTTCGTCGCCGAAGGTGTTGCCCCGCGCCACGTCGATCTGCGGCCCTATTGTCTGGTCGGCGAACGGATCGAACTGGTGCCGGGTGGTCTGACCCGGGTGGCCTTGACCGAAGGCTCCTTGGTGGTGAACTCATCGCAGGGCGGTGGGGTCAAGGATACCTGGGTGCTGGCGGAATGAGGGGCGGGGTGACATCATGCTAAGCCGGACCGCCGATAACCTTTACTGGATCGCCCGCTACATGGAGCGCGCCGATACCATCGCACGCCTGTTGGAGGTTGGCAGCCGGATCAGCCTGTTGCCCACGGCGCACGGCTATCGCAGTGAATGGGACAGTCTGTTGCAGGCCACGGGCATGGCCGAAGCGTTCGCGAAGAAATACGGCGACCCGGTGCAGCGCAACATCGAGAGCTTTCTGTTCTTCGACCGCGACAACCCCTCATCCGTTGCCAGTTGCATCACCTCGGCCCGCGAAAACGGGCGCATCGTGCGCACCGCGCTGACCACGCAGGTCTGGGACGCGCTGAACACCGCCTTTCAGGAATTGAAGGCGCTGGAGCGGGTTGAACG
>CAIXBE010000593.1 GCA_903917595.1 uncultured Rhodobacterales bacterium | reverse complement strand
CAGCTTCACATCTTCGAATTCCTCGGCAAAACCGTCCTGGTTTTCCCAGTGGATCGTCGCCTTCTTGCCGTCCAGAAGCCCGGCCTTGGCAAGCGTATGCGCCCCGGTGCAAAGCCCGCCGATGGTCACACCGCGACGCGCTTCACGACGCAGCCAGTTGATCACGCCTTTGGTAGACATGTGCTGGATGTCGATCCCGCCGCAGACCAGCACGGTGTCGTCGCGGTCCAACTCGTCAAGGCCGATGTCCAGCCGGAAGGTCGCCCCGTTCGAGCAGACCTTCTCCGGCCCTTCGCCGCACAGGACCCAGCGATACAGCGTCTCGCCCGAGACGCGGTTGGCAATCCGCAGGGGTTCGATGGCCCCGGCGAAGTTGACCATGGTGAACTTGTCCAAAAGCAGGAACACGAACCGGCGCGGGCCGGTCAATTTTGCAGTCTGGGTGGCCTTTTGCGGCGCGAGCGTCATGTCTGCGACCTTAATTGTCGTTTGCAAGCCACCGAACCGCAAAACTCACGCCGCTGCAAGGGCAGAACGGTCGGGTTTTCGCCCAATCGGCCTTTGCAAGGCGGAAACAGAGAGGTATACCGCAGCCCGACTGCCAGCAGGACCGGAGAATGAAGATGACCAAGGGATGGACGAAATCGGCATGGCGCGCCAAGCCACGGGTCCAGATGCCGGATTATCCCGATCAGGGCGCGCTGACATCGGTCGAGGCACAACTTGCAAAGTATCCGCCGCTGGTTTTTGCCGGCGAAGCCCGGACACTGAAAAAGCAGCTCGCCCTTGCAGCCGAGGGCAAGGCCTTCCTGTTGCAAGGCGGCGACTGCGCCGAAAGCTTTGCCGAGTTTTCTGCCGACAACATCCGCGACACCTTCCGGGTGATGCTGCAGATGGCGGTCGTGCTGACCTATGCCGCCAAAGTGCCGGTGATCAAGGTTGGCCGCATGGCGGGCCAGTTCGCCAAGCCACGCAGTGCTCCGACGGAAATGATCGACGGCGTCGAATACCCGTCCTACCGCGGCGACATCATCAACGGTTTTGATGCCACACCGGAAGCCCGCCGCCCCGATCCGCAGCGGATGTTGCAGGCCTACACGCAGGCGGCGGCCAGCCTAAACCTGCTGCGCGCGTTCAGTACCGGCGGTTTCGCTGACATCCACCGGGTCCATAGCTGGACGCTGGGCTTTGCCGAGCATGACAAGGCCGAACGCTACCGCGAAATGGCGAACCGGATTTCCGACGCGCTGGATTTCATGAATGCCGCTGGCGTCAATAGCGACACCGCGAATGAACTGGCGCGGGTGGATTTCTACACCAGCCACGAAGCCTTGTTGCTGGAATATGAAGAGGCTTTGGCGCGGGTGGACAGCATCACCGGTCAGAACGTGGCCGGGTCCGGTCACATGATCTGGATCGGCGACCGCACCCGCCAGCCCGACGGCGCGCATGTCGAATTCGCGCGCGGCGTGTTGAACCCGATCGGGTTGAAATGCGGTCCGACCACCACGGCGGAAGACCTGAAGGTCCTGATGGCCAAGTTGAACCCGGAAAACGAACCCGGCCGCCTGACCCTGATCGCGCGTTTTGGCGCGGGCAAAGTCGGCGACCACCTGCCGCGCCTGATCAAGACGGTGCAGCAAGAAGGTGCAAAGGTCCTGTGGTCCTGTGACCCGATGCACGGCAACACGATCAAGGCTGCGTCGGGCTACAAGACCCGGCCCTTTGACAGCGTCCTGCGCGAAGTGCGTGAGTTCTTTGCGATCCACAAGGCCGAGGGCACCGTCCCCGGTGGCGTGCATTTCGAGATGACGGGTCAGGACGTAACTGAATGCACCGGTGGTCTGCGCGCTGTGTTGGATGAAAGCCTTGCCGACCGCTACCACACCGCTTGTGACCCGCGCCTGAATGCGTCGCAGTCGCTGGAACTGGCGTTTCTGGTGGCAGAAGAGCTGTCCTCGCAGCGTGAGGCTGCACGCCGCGTCGCGCTCTGATCGGTTCGCAATGAAATTGGGGCGGCGGGGTATCCCTGCCGCCCATTGTCATTCGTTGAAATGCACCAGCGTCAAATGACCGAACCGGCGCGCGGGGGCGGGCGTTGCTTCGGGGAATATTCCCGGCGGGGCGATCTGGCGGCTTCGTAGCACCAGCCGTTCCTCACGCCGAGCAAGGATCTGTAGCTTGCAAGACGCAGCACTCGCTGCAAAACCGACCGCCCCCAGCATCGACCGCCGCTTGCCTTCCTCGGCCAGCGGCAGCATCAGCAGACGGGCCATCACCGTGCCAACCCGGTTGCGATCCGAGCCAAGGTCAATCTCGACCACGGCGGGGTCGGCAAAGACCTTTTCGAGACTTTGCGCCAGAAGCGGCCGCGATTCCGGCGTGAACAGGCACGAGAGCGGCAGGCCGGGCAGCTCCGCCCCGGCAAATTCGGTCAGAGCTGACCCGGCAAGCCGGATCTGCGCCAGCCCGGTGCCAATCCGGTCGGCAAGAAAGACCTTGTCCAGCACCCCCGCAAGCCCGCGCGGGTCCAGCGACGCGCGCGACGGCAGCGAATCTGTTGCACGCAACGCCTCCCAATAGGCGCGAAGCTGGGCAAGTCCTGCAAACACCGGTTGCGGCGCGGGCCGGGGCCGGAGGCGGTCAAGCAGGATCAGGGTCATCGTTGTGTCCTTTAACATGTGCAGCACCCCTTGCGGGACCAGTGCCCGCCGCGCCATGAAAGGAAAATACCCCGGATCGCGCGGATTCGGCGGAAAATCTAATCAAATGGTAAATACTGCCCCCAATACCGCCCCGACCGGGGCCGAAAGGACCGCATGATCTCGATGACAGGTTTCGCCGCACGGCGCGGGTCCGCTGCGGGCATGAGCTGGACCTGGGACCTGCGGTCAGTCAACGGCAAAGGGCTGGACCTGCGGCTGCGGGTTCCGGACTGGATCGACGGGCTGGAACTGGCGCTGCGCGCCGACCTGCAAAAGGCGATCACGCGCGGCAACGTCAACCTGACGCTGAAGGTCACCCAAGACGAGGGCCGCGACGACAGCGCATTCCGGCTGAACGACCGGATGCTGGGTGCTGCCCTTGAGGCGCTGGCGCGGGTCGAGATGGCAGCAATGTCGGCGGGGCTGACGCTGCGCCAGCCGACCGCCGCCGATGTGCTGACCCTGCGCGGGGTGATCGATGCCAACGCGCAGGACACCGACACCGGCCCCCTGCGGCTGGCGCTCATGGCCGATCTGCCCGCGTTGCTGGCCGATTTTACCGCGATGCGCGCGACCGAAGGGGCGGCCCTTGCCGGGGTCCTGACGGCCCAGCTTGACCGCATCGCCGCCCTGACGGCCGAGGCCGCAACCGAGGTCGCCACCCGCGCCACCACCCAAGCTGACACCCTGCGCGATACCGTGGCGCGGGTGCTGGGGGCGACCGATACCGTCGACCCGTCCCGACTGGCGCAGGAACTGGCGCTGTTGGCAGTCAAGACCGACGTGACCGAGGAACTTGACCGCCTTGCCGCCCATGTCGCTGCTGCTCGTGGCCACCTGCGCGATGACGGATCAGTTGGTCGCAAACTGGACTTCCTGATGCAGGAATTCATGCGTGAGGCGAATACCCTGTGCTCCAAGGCGCAGTCCCTGACCCTGACCCGTATCGGTCTTGACCTGAAAACCGTGATAGATCAGATGCGCGAACAGGTACAGAATGTGGAATGAACCATGACCTCAACTTCGGGCCGACGCGGGCTCTTATTGATCCTGTCCTCGCCTTCGGGGGCGGGGAAATCCACCCTTAGCCGGATGCTGATGGACTGGGACCCGACGATGCGGTTTTCGGTTTCGGCCACCACGCGCCCGCCGCGTCCGGGGGAACTGGATGGCCGGGAATACTATTTCCGGTCGCGCGCCGACTTTGAAGCCATGGTGACATCCGGCGAGATGCTGGAACATGCCGAGGTGTTCGGCAACCTCTACGGCTCGCCCCGTGCCCCGGTGGCAGCGGCGATGGAGGCCGGGACCGACACGGTTTTCGACATCGACTGGCAGGGTGGCCAGCAGATCAAACAGGCGATGCGCGGCGATGTGGTGTCGGTGTTCATTCTGCCGCCCTCGATTACGGCTCTGGATCAGCGTCTGCGCGGACGGGGTCAGGACAGCGACGAGGTGATCGCGGGCCGCATGGCGAAAAGCCGCGACGAGATCAGCCATTGGGCGGAATACGACTATGTGCTGGTCAACGATGACCTTGCGCAGACCTTTGCCCGGCTGCAGACGATCCTGTCCGCCGAACGCCTGCGCCGTGACCGCCAGCCGCAGCTTTCCGCCTTTGTCCGCAGCCTGAATCAGGAGTTCGAGACCCGATGATCTATTCTTTGGGCGGCATTCATCCAGACATTGATCCGTCGGCCTGGATTGCCCCCGATGCCAATCTGATCGGCCGGGTTGTGGTCGAGGCTGACGCTTCGGTCTGGTTCGGTGCCACCATGCGCGGCGACAACGAAGAAATCCGCGTCGGGCGCGGGTCGAACGTGCAGGAAAACTGCGTCTTGCACACCGACATGGGCTATCCCCTGACCATCGACGAAAATTGCACGATCGGCCACAAGGCGATGCTGCACGGCTGCACCATTGGCGAGGGCAGTCTGATCGGGATGGGGGCGGTGATCCTGAACGGCGCGAAGATCGGACGTGGATGCCTTATCGGGGCGGGCGCGCTGATCACCGAAGGCAAGGAGATTGCCGACTTCAGTCTGGTAATGGGCGCGCCGGGCAAGATCATCCGGGCTCTGGACGCCGAGGCGCAGGCCCGGCTTTTGGAATCGGCGGCCAGCTACCGGGCCAATGCCGCCCGGTTCCGCGCCGGTTTGCGGGCAACGTGACCGGCTCAGACCTCTTCGGTCAGCTCTACCATGATCCCTTTGCGCGCCGCGTGGGACCGCAACTCGCGCAGCACGATGTTGCGGTTGGGCAGGTGCGGGGCCACAATCCGCAAAGTGCCACGATAGTCGCGCTTGCCAAGGGCGTCGATCAACTCCAGCGCGTCAAAATCGTTGCGAAACAGGGGGGCGACGATCAGTTCCAAACCAAGGGGCAGCAGTCCCGCGACCGGCAGATCGGCAAATTCGATCGACAGGATTTCGTCATGGCGAAGGTTGCGCTCGGCGATGCGGGCAGCCGGAATTCCGATGACAAGACATCTGGCTTTCTCCGACATGGCTTGTGGCATACCTCCGAATGTGAGGGATACGGCAACGGTCCGTTCGTAAGATCGTTCCGCTTGGGCAAACCCTTTTCCGGTCACAGACCGGTTGCAAACAACTGCACAATAACTGGCATAAATTTGCATTGTGTTTCCTGCAAGAAAAGTCTGAACGAAATGACAAGAATGGAACAGGACGTGGCCGGGGTGCAACAGAATGGATGACCAGGATTTCCAGCGGCTTGTCGACGGCCTGCCGATGCCTGCGATGCTGGTGGCCGACGGGACACGGGTGGCGGCCTGCAACACGCAGGCGATGGCCCTACTGGGTCAGGGCATCGTCGGGCGCAACCCGGCGATGGCGGTGCGCGCGCCTGCGGTGCTGGAGGCGGTGACCGATGCCGCGCGGGGGGGCGGGCCGCACAAGGTGCGGATGACCCAGCGCCGCGACGGGCAGGATCAGGTGTTTCAGGTCACCATCTCGGCGCAAGGGAAGGGGCTGGTCCTGTGTGTCTTCCGCGACGTCAGTGAGGAAGAAAAGGCCGGCGAGATGCGGCGCGATTTCGTCGCCAACGTCAGCCACGAGCTTCGCACCCCCCTGACCGCGCTGATGGGCTTCATCGAGACCCTCCGCCACGCCGCCCGCGACGACGCCGCCGCCCGTGACATGTTTCTGGGCATCATGGAGCAGGAGGCCGGGCGGATGAACCGGCTGGTGCGCGATCTGCTGCAGCTGTCCCAGGTCGAGGCCAACGAACGCGTCCGGCCCCGCGACACGGTGGCGATCCGCCCGCTGCTGGAGGGGGTGATCTCCAGCCTGCGCTCGGTCGCGGAAAAGACCGGCGACACGGTGATCCTGATCGGCGACGGGGCGACGGTGCCGGGCGACGCGGACCAACTGACGCAGGTCTTCACCAATCTCGTGGAGAACGCGCTGAAATACGGGGCTCTGGGGCAGGAGGTGCGGGTGACGCTGACTCTGGAAGAAACCGTCCGCGGCCCGGCGGTGCGGGTCGAGGTCGCGGATCAGGGCGAGGGGATCGACCCGGTCCACCTGCCTCGGCTGACGGAACGGTTCTACCGGGTCGATTCGCATCGGTCGCGGGAGATGGGGGGGACGGGGCTGGGGCTGGCCATCGTGAAACACATCGTGAGCCGGCACCGGGGCTGGCTGAAGATCGAAAGCGAGCCGGGAGAGGGGAGCCGGTTCTCGGTGATCCTTCCCTTGGGGTGAGGTCTGTCCACAGTGGACAGGGTGGGGGCCGCAAAGGATTCCAATGGGTTGGATGTGGGCGTTAGGGGTTTGTTAGGGGGTTTTCGTAGGGTGTGCATTCATGCGCACCGTCCGGTGGTGACGGTTG
>CAIXBE010000592.1 GCA_903917595.1 uncultured Rhodobacterales bacterium | reverse complement strand
CTAGACCGCCGAGGCCCGGACCACGCTCAGGGCTTTCTGGGCTTGCCCTTGTTATCCTCGTCGTCGGAGCCCTGGTCGTCCGAGCCCTCGTCGTCCGAGCCTTCGTCGTCGGAGCCATCGTCGTCGGAGCCCTCGTGGTCGGAGCCCTCGTCGTCCGAGCCTTCGTCGTCGGAGCCTTCGTCGTCGGAGCCCTCGTCGTCGGAGCCCTGGTCGTCCGAGCCTTCGGCATCCGTGGCTTCCTCATCCGTCTCGTCTTCCGGCAGCGGTTCAGGCTCAGGCTTCGGCGGCGTTTCGGGATCGGGGTCCACTTCGGGGGTGACGAACCGGTTCTTGTTCAGCAGGGCGCCATCCGCTCCCAGGTTCCCGATGATCGAGCACGCAGACCTCCACCAGTGGAAATCCTGAACGACCCGGGGCTTTCGGTATTCGCATTGATCGTAATCCTTCGTCGCGGCGCCAGCCGGGAAAGAGACAGCAGCAAAAACGCATGCCAGCAGTAGATTCTTCATTTTGTGTTCTTCCAGTGTTTCGATAAATGGCTTTTGACCTGTCGAGAAGGCACTCAAGGGGCCGCTTTGGGGTTCGTTAAGGGTGATGTCAGGGCAGCCGCCTTACCCATTTTCATTTGTATGCAAGCAATTTTGCAGGCTTGGGCGCCACCGGTTGACCAACTGCCTTACATCCGGCACAAGCGTGCCATGATGATCTACAAGATCCTTCGTCGTCCTGAATGGGATGCTTTTCGTGCTGCCGGGCAGACCGAAGGCGCTCCCGTTGACCTTGCGGACGGCTACATCCATTTTTCGACCGCGGCACAGGTGGCCGAGACGGCGGCCAAGTGGTTCGCCACCGAAAGCGATCTCGTGCTTGTAGCTTTCGAGGCCGACCGCCTCGGCCCAGCCCTGAAATGGGAACCGTCGCGCGGTGGCCAGCTTTTCCCCCACCTCTACAGCCCGCTTCGGTTGGACGAGGTGGTCTGGGACAAGTCGCTGCCGCTTGGCGCCACCGGCCACATCTTCCCCGAGGGCGTCTGGTGAGCCTCGTGGAACGCGCCGGTCTGGCCCTTCTGCACCGCTGCGACCCCGAGCGCGCCCATGCTCTTTCGCTGCTGGCGTTGCGGTCGGGGCTGGTGCCCTTGCCCGGCCCGGTGACATCTTCCCGGTTGGCAACGGTTGTGGCCGGCATGCATTTGCTGAACCCAGTTGGGTTGGCAGCAGGCTACGACAAGAACGCTCAGGCTATTGCCCCCCTTTCTCGCGCGGGCTTTGGCTTTGTCGAGGTCGGTGCCGCGACGCCGCTGCCGCAGGACGGCAACCCGAAACCCCGCCTCTTTCGTCTGACCGAAGACCGCGCGGCGATCAACCGTTTCGGCTTTAACAATCAGGGGATGGATACCATCGCCGCCCGGCTTGCCACCCGTGCTGCCGGCCCGGTTCCGGTCGGCCTGAACCTTGGCGCGAACAAGACCTCTGACAACCGCGCGGCCGACTTCGCGCGGGTGCTGGCCACCTGCGGCCCGCATGTCGACTTTGCCACCGTCAATGTCAGCTCGCCCAACACCGAGAAACTCCGCGACCTGCAAGGCTCCGCCGCCCTTGCCGCCCTTCTGGACGGGGTGATGGAGGCACGCGCCAGCCTGCCGCGCCCGATCCCGGTCTTTCTGAAGATCGCTCCTGACCTGACTCCGGACGAGTTGGCACAAATCGCCGAAGTCGCCTTGGCCTCAAGCCTGTCCGGCATCATCGCCACCAATACCACATTGTCGCGCGAAGGTTTGAAATCTACAAATCGGGGTGAACAAGGCGGCCTTTCCGGTGGGCCGGTGTTCGAAAAATCCACGAGAGTTCTTGCCCAGCTCTCGCAACTGACCGACGGCCGTCTGCCCCTGATCGGTGTCGGCGGCATTGCTTCCGCCGAAGATGCCTATGCCAAGATCCGCGCCGGGGCGTCCGCGGTGCAACTTTATACGGCCATGGTTTATCACGGCCTGTCGCTGGTGCCCCGGATCGCGCGCGGGCTTGACGCCCTTCTTGCCCGGGACGGTTTTGCCAATGTGGCTGAAGCCACCGGCACCGGTCGCGACGCCTGGCTGTAAGCGAAGCCGGAAAGGTGCCGCCGGCAGGAGTATTTGGAAAAAGCGCAAATCAAAGAGCTGAAGTCAGGTATTTGCTCTTTTCACAAATACTCATCTTGCGACGCTTGCCGCCGCTCAGAACGCTTTGAAGGTCATCGTGGTCAGGGTGCGCTGGATGCCCGGAATGTCGAACAGGCGCGACGACAGGTAGTGGCCGGTATCCTCGTCATCGGGGATATAGACCTTGGCGATCAGATCGAAATCGCCGCTGGTCGAGTAAAGCTCGCTGACGACCTCGCGGTCCCAGATCGCATTGGCGACTGCATAGGTCATCCCCGGGGTGCAGCGGAACTGGACGAATACCAAGGCCATCGGACCCTCCCTTTTCTGACCACTACTCTAGAGCGGCGGCTGGCAGAGGGGAAGCCTCTCCCAGCGCAAAGGGCGCGGGTTCGCGTTTCAGGTCGTCAACCGACAGGGGCGTCAGCGGGCGGCCAAGGCGGTTGCGGACGACCCAATACAGCCGGTGCTGCGCCCGGGTGATTGCGACATAGGCCAAGCGTTTCCACAGGGGCACGCCTGCCTCACTGCGGCCCGACTGCGCGGCGGCGTAAAGGTCGGGAGCGAAGACCTGCACTTGTTCCCATTGCGACCCTTGCGCCTTGTGGATCGTGACCGCAGCGCCATGCAGAAAGGCCGCCCCCATCCGGGCGGCGTGGGGAATGAAGGGTTCTTCCTCATCCGGCTTTTCGATCTTGATGATGCTGGCGGCCGAAATCTGCGGTTCTTCGGCACCGACCACATGCAGCTTGGCAAAGCCGTCGCGGGTGCCTTCCCCCAGATAGATCACTTGCGCGCCTTTGATTAGGCCGCGCGCTTCCAGATCAATCCGCTTCTTGCGATGCTTCAGCGGCAGTTCGATGCCGTCGCAGACAAGCGGTTCACCGGGTAACAGCGCATCTTCGGGCGCGCCATAAGCATTGCGAAAGGCCTGGATCAGCCGCACCCGCGTGGCATTGCGCCAGACCAGCACGGGTGAGCGCGCCATCAGACCCGCCTCGACGCGTTCGGCCCAGACCACCCGATCATCTTCGCGCGCCTTGGTTTGCACCAGTGCCTCGAATGCCTCGAACCCCATCTGCGGGTCACCAAGCGCGTGTGCCAGATCAAGGATCGGGTTGTCCTCGGCTTGCCGGTGGATGCGGCTGAGCACAAGTTTCCTGCTGTCGCCCAGTTTGTCGAAGACCATCTCGCCGGACGACCCCACCGGGGCCAGCTGTGCGGGATCGCCGAACAGCACCAGCGTCGGAAAGATCTCGCGCAGGTCATCCAGCGCGCGCTCGTCCAGCATCGAGCTTTCATCGACAAAGCCGATATCCAGCGGCTCTTCTCGCCGTTTCCAACCCTTGATGAAATCGCTGCCCTTCAACCCCGCCGCCGCCAGCGCGCCGGGAATGCTGGCGACCTGTTGGTAAAACGCATGCGCCCGGTCTAATGCCAGTTCGGTCAGCCCTTCGACCACGGGCCTTGTGCCGGTCCCCGCCAGCCACTCGGCGATCTTTTCATACTGCGGGTCATAGACCGGGGTATAAAGGATGCGGTGGATCGTGGTCGCGGGCACGCCGCGCAACCGCAACACGCTGGCCGCCTTGTTGGTGGGTGCAAGAATCGCCAGCGTGCGCCGGTCCTTGCGCCGCCGCCCCTCATAATCGCCCGAGACGATGTCGACCCCGGCGGATTTCAGGCTACGGTAAAGCTCGGCCAGAAGCATGGTCTTGCCCGACCCCGCCTTGCCGACCACTGCCAGAACGGTGGCCTTGCCCTCGGCCATCGGCGACAGTGCGCCTTCGACGATATCGACGCCCGCACCGATGAAAGCGGCGGTCAGCCGGTCATAGGCATCGGCCTGGTCGTCCGAGAATATTAGCGCGGGTGGTTGCATCGCGCGACAATAGCCTGCCGGTTGCGGCAAGGTAAGACGTGGTCAATGTATCCTTCGCCTCGCACGGAAGGTCAGGGGAGTGGGTGGGTCTGCATCCGCTTCTCCAGCAATTTCGGCTCTGGCTTCCAAAAGCGCAAGCGCGACCTTTTCGGCCAACCGGGGCAGATCGTTACGGCTGGCATAGGCTTGCAGGTCCGCCAAGATGTCGAAGACCCAAGAGTGGCGCATGAAACCCCCAAAAGCGCAGGCACTGATCACCGGGGCCGGAACCCTGCCTGCCAGAGGTGGCAATGCAGGTATCCCCGGCCCATTCCTGGACCAGAGATACGCGTATCAGGGTAAATCCTTGATTAACTCTGTCGCTTCGAGTTGAAGATTATCACGGCCTGCTCGCCTCAAGCGTGTCTTCAAAGGTCCGCAAGCCGGTGCGGGGCGCCTGCACCAGCACGGCCATGTTGCCCGGCTTGTGCTGGTTCTTCCACATCAGCGTATGGGCCTTGGGGATGTCGGCCCAGGGGAAAACTTCGGACATGCAGGGGTCAAGGCGACGCTCGACCATCAGCTTGTTGGCCGCACTCGCCTGTTTCAGATGCGCGAAATGGCTACCCTGCAGGCGTTTCTGGTGCATCCACATATAACGGACGTCGAAGGTGCAGTTGAAGCCGCTGGTCCCGGCGCAGATCACCACCATGCCACCCTTCTTGCACACCAGCGAAGATACCGGGAACGTCGCCTCGCCTGGGTGCTCAAAGACCATGTCGACGTTAACACCCTTCCCCGTGATGTCCCAGATCGCCTTGCCGAACTTGCGCGCCTCGGTAAACCAGGTTGCATATTCGGGGCTGCCGACCCGTGGCAACTGGCCCCAGCAGGTGAATTCGTTGCGGTTGATCACGCCCTTTGCGCCCAGTGACATAACGAAATCCCGCTTGGATTCGTCGCTGATCACCCCGATCGCATTCGCGCCCGCCGTGTTGATCAACTGGATCGCATAGGATCCAAGGCCTCCGCTCGCCCCCCAGACCAGCACATTCTGTCCCGGTTTCAGGTCATGCGGCGCATGGCCGAAAAGCATCCGGTAGGCGGTTGCCAGCGTCAGGGTATAGCAGGCGCTTTCCTCCCAGGTCAGGTGCCGGGGGCGCGGCATCAGCTGCTGGGACTGCGCCCGGGTGAACTGGGCAAAGGACCCATCGGGGGTTTCATAGCCCCAGATCCGCTGGCTGGGGCTGAACATCGGGTCGCCGCCGTTGCATTCTTCGTCGTCGCCGTCGTCCTGGTTGCAGTGGATCACCACCTCATCCCCGACTTTCCAGCGTTTCACCTTGTCGCCGACGGCCCATACGATGCCAGCCGCATCCGACCCCGCGATGTGAAATTCCGCCTTGTGGCCGTCAAACGGGCTGATCGGCTGGCCAAGGCCCGCCCAGACACCATTATAATTGACGCCTGCGGCCATCACCATGACCAGCACCTCGTTGCTGTCGATCTTCCATGTGTCGACGATTTCCTGCTGCATGGCCATTTCCGGCGCGCCGTGACGGTCGCGCCGGATGGCCCAAGCATACATCTGCGCCGGAACATGGCCCAGAGGAGGCATCTCGCCCAAGGCGTAAAGGTCTTTCCTCGGCGCGTCGTATAGCGCGGGTGCCGTTCGTGTGTCCAAAGCCAACATCAACCTCCAGGTCATTGCCGCGCCGCAGAATCGGCGCGGCCTTTCCTGCAGATAACAGTCCACCGCGCAACTTTGCAATAGTATGACCGGTTGATCTTGAAATTTTATGTCCGCCGCACCGCAGCGGACTTAGCCAATCGTCACCGAAGACACGCGGCACACGTCGATGTTGCTTTCGACCACGCTGGACCCGTCCGCAAAGACAGCCTTGAAGTCGAACAGGCAAGCACCCGATCCGTCGTTGAAGTTGATGTCCACCGCAGACCCCGACGGCAGGGTTGACGCGCCCAGGATGTCTTCCTCCCAGGACGACCGGCCGGTGTTCGACCCGTAGAAGTTCGTGATCGTATAGCCGGTGGCGTTGATCACCGTGACCGACCGGTCAACCGACCCGGTGTCGGTGTAATAGGTGGTGCCGGTATCGACACAAGCAGTAAGGGCCGAGGTGCAGAGGGCCAGGCCGGCCAGAACAGACATGCGCAAGATATTTTCCTTTTTGCAGCAGGTTACAGGGTATGAGGCACCCTATTGACCCAAGGGCAAGCGTTCAAATGACATATGCCGTCATGAAAGCCAGCGCTGCAGCGGGGCGGCGTAAAATGCCAGAAGTTCCCGCTGGTCAGCGACCGGCTGCAGCGCTTCGGTGACCAGCCCGCGCGCGATCAGGGGGGCAAGCCCCAGATCCAGAACCGTGTCGATGCCGGTGGGCAGTTGCAAAACCGCCCCGGCAAGGCTCAGCTGGTCGGCCAGCGCCGCGACACGATCGGCAAGCTCGGCCCGCGACCCGGCCCCATCGCCCAGGGCGAGTGCTATCAAAGGGACCGGCAGAACCGGCACGACGGCGGAAATGGCGGCCATCAGCCGTTCGCCCAGCCCCTCGACCGTGCCGCCAACCGCCTGATGACCGCGCAAACTGACGGGCGCACCAAATCCCGCCGCTGCCGTGCCGAAACCGCTGGTCCGCCCGCGTGCCCTTGCCCACAGGAAGCGCAGCGCGTGCCATGCGACCCAAAGCGGCCGGTTGCGAAACTGCCGTGTTCCGCTTTTTGCGGCTTCCACCAGCACTCGGTCTTCCAGCACCCGGTCATAGGCCAGGCCGACCGGAATAAAGACCACATCGCGGTCGTCCGGCGTCCAACCCTCGACGATGTAGCTGAGCAACCCCAGTTTCGCCGGGCCGACCCGACCATCCAGCGACAGCCCGCCTTCAGGAAAGATCGCCTGCGTGGCGCCCTCTTCGGTGGCCAACTGCACATAACGCGCGAGCACCCGACGATACAGTGCATTGCGGCTGCCGCGCCGGATGAAATAGGCCCCCATCGACCGGATCAGCGCCGACAGGGGCCAGACCCGCGCCCATTCGCCGACCGCATAGCTGACCGCCGACCGGTCCGCGACCAGCCATGTCACCAGCACATAGTCCAGGTTCGACCGGTGGTTCATTACGAAAACCACGGCGGCCTTGGGGTCGATCTGCAGCAGCGCCGCGTCCACCTGACCGACCTGCACCTTGTAAAGAAGCCGGCTTAACCATTTGGCCGCCCGGGTGCCAAAGCCGAAATAGACCGTGGCCGAAAACCCCGGCACGATCTCGCGCGCATAGCGCCGCGCCTCTTCGAACGCGACTTCGCCCGGAACCCCGGTTTCGGTGGCATGGGCCATTGCAGCCTCGACCACCTTGGAATCATAGGCCAGCCGCGCCACCATGTCTGACCGCCGGGCAAGTTTGAACAAGTCGATCTTGCGGTCCAGCCGTGCGTTCAGCCGCTGCAACGCGCCTTCCGCCCGCCGCCGGAAGAACCAACGCACACTTGGAAACAGGAAATGCGTGGCAAAGCTGATCGCGGCAAAGCCAAGGATCAGGGTCAAAAGCCAAAGCGGAACGGGTATCGGGGCGAACATGGGACTACCCTGCCCAAAACCGGCGCAAAGTCAAAAGCCTCGTCGATGACGTCCTCACTCCTCGGGTCCGCCGCGACAAGGAGACGAAGTATAACGAAGGGTATCGCCGCAGCGCAGCGATTGACAAGGGTGCTATGTGTCCCTTATCCAATCCATGACGCAATAAAATTACCTGCCGAACCTGTGAGGCCCCGATGACCAAAGACGCCCCCTGGCTGTTTCGCACCTATGCCGGCCATTCGACGGCGACCGCGTCAAATGCTTTGTATCGCGGTAACCTTGCCAAGGGGCAGACCGGTCTTTCGGTGGCGTTCGATCTGCCTACCCAGACCGGCTATGACAGCGACGATCCCCGTGCGAGGGGAGAGGTCGGCAAGGTCGGCGTCCCCGTGGCGCATCTGGGTGACATGCGGGCGCTGTTTCAGGGCATTCCGCTGGACCAGATGAACACTTCGATGACGATCAATGCCACGGCGCCCTGGTTGCTGGCATTGTATATCGCCGTAGCCGAGGAGCAGGGAGCGGACATCGCAGCCCTGCAAGGCACGGTGCAGAATGACATCATCAAGGAATACCTGTCGCGCGGGACCTATATCCTGCCGCCCGAACCCTCGCTTCGGTTGATCACGGATGTTGCAGCCTATACCGGCCAGCACCTGCCGAAATGGAACCCGATGAATGTCTGCAGCTATCATCTGCAAGAGGCAGGGGCCACGCCGGAGCAGGAGCTTGCCTTCGCGCTGGCTACGGCCTGCGCGGTGCTGGATGTTCTGAAAGTGAAAGTTTCACCGGCTGATTTCCCGGGAATGGCGGGAAGACTTTCGTTTTTTGTCAATGCCGGCATCCGCTTTGTCACCGAGCTGTGCAAGATGCGCGCTTTCACCGCCCTTTGGGATACGCTGCTTGAATCCCGCTATGGCATCACCGATGCCAAGCAGCGCCGCTTTCGCTATGGGGTGCAGGTGAACTCGCTTGGCCTGACCGAACAGCAGCCGGAAAACAATGTCACCCGTATCATGCTCGAGATGCTGGCCGTCACGCTGTCGAAGAACGCCCGCGCTCGTGCCGTGCAACTGCCCGCCTGGAACGAGGCGCTTGGCCTGCCACGTCCCTTTGACCAGCAATGGTCACTGCGGATGCAGCAGATCCTGGCCTATGAAACCGACCTTCTGGAATTTGATGACCTTTTCGATGGCAATCCGGCCATCGACCGCAAGGTGGCATCGCTCAAGTCGGGCGCGCTGGAAGAACTGGCCCATATCGACGCCATGGGCGGCGCTGTCGCGGCGATCTCTTACATGAAATCCCGGCTGGTCGAGGCCAACGCCGACCGCCTTGCTCGCATTGAAACTGGCGAGACAACGGTTGTCGGCGTTAACCGCTTTACCACCTCGGAGCCGTCACCGTTGACCACCGGGGACCGGTTGATCATGCAGGCCGATCCACTGGCAGAGGCCGACCAGTGCGCCCGTCTTGCCGCTTGGCGCGCCGAGCGCGACGCGGCAAGGGTCACGGCGGCGCTTGCTGCATTGCGGCAGGCGGCAAAGGACGGGAGCAACATCATGCCCGTCTCGATCCAATGTGCGAAAGCAGGCGTCACCACGGGCGAATGGGCGGCTGCGATGCGCAGTCTTTACGGCGAATACCGCGCGCCGACCGGGGTATCGCAAAACCCGTCAAACCGCACCGAGGGGCTGGAGCCGGTCCGCGATGCCGTGGCCACAGTCGCGGCGAAACTGGGCCACCCGCTGCGCCTGCTGCTGGGCAAGCCCGGGCTTGACGGGCATTCCAACGGGGCCGAGCAGATTGCCACCCGCGCCCGCGATTGCGGGATCGAGATCACCTATGACGGCATCCGCCTGACCCCCGCCGAAATTGTTGCCGCTGCCGCCGACAAACAGCCCGACGT
>CAIXBE010000591.1 GCA_903917595.1 uncultured Rhodobacterales bacterium | reverse complement strand
CGACTGAAAGTCGCGCACCATCGCCGGATAGGGATGCGGACCTGCGACCGTCCCGATGCAATAGAACGTGTCGCGGACGTTGGTCACCCAGTCGCGCAGCGCATCGTTCATCGCATCCTTCAGCGTGCCGCGGCCACTGGTCACCGGAATGACCTCGGCCCCCAGCAGCTTCATCCGGAAGACGTTCGGGGCCTGCCGTTCGACATCATGCGAACCCATGTAGACCACGCATTTCAACCCGAACTTGGCGCAGACCGTGGCCGTCGCCACCCCGTGCTGGCCCGCCCCGGTTTCAGCGATGATCCGGGTCTTGCCCATCCGCCGCGCCAGAATGATCTGGCCCAAGACGTTGTTGATCTTGTGCGCGCCGGTGTGGTTGAGCTCGTCGCGCTTCATGTAGACCTTGGCACCGCCAAGATGCTCCGTCAGCCGGGGCGCGAAATACAGGGGCGAGGGGCGGCCGACATAGTGCTTCCACAGGTCGTCCATTTCGGCCCAGAAGGTCGGGTCAGTCTTGGCAAAATTGTAGCGCTCTTCCAGTTCCAGGATCAGCGGCATCAGCGTCTCACTGACAAAGCGCCCGCCGAATAGACCAAAGCGGCCCTGTTCGTCCGGCCCCGTCATGAAACTGTTCAACCCGTCTTCTGCCATGTCAGCCCCCATCTGTCGCTTAGACGGATGTAGCGCCGTTAGGCGCTTGGGGAAAGGGGGCGCGGAGCGAGTTCAGCGCAGGATCGGAACGCCGCCCTTGACCTCTTTGGCCGCCCTGACAAAGGCCGCCACCTTGGCCGAATCCTTGACCCCCGGGGCGCTTTCCACCCCGCTGGCGACATCGACCTGCCGCGCGCCCGTCAACCGGATCGCATCGGCCACATTCGCAGGCGTCAGCCCCCCGGCCAGCATCCATGGCCGCAGCCATTTGCGCCCGACCAGAAGCCGCCAGTCAAAGGTCAGCCCGTTGCCGCCCGGCAGCACGGCGTCTTTCGGGGCCTTGGCGTCGATCAGGATCTGGTCGGCCACCAGCGAATAGTCCTGCAGCATGGCAAGGTCGGCCTCATCCGCCACGCCGATCACCTTCATGACCGGCAGACCGTGGCGGGCCTTGACCTCGGCTACGCGGGCGGGGCTTTCATGGCCGTGCAGTTGCAGCATGTCCAAAGGCACCGCAGCCACGATTGCGTCCAGAGTGGCGTCATCAGCGTCGACCACCAGCGCCACCTTGCAAAGCCCGTCGGGGGCGGCAAGCGCCACGGCGCGGGCATCATCCAGCGTCACAAAGCGCGGCGATTTCGGAAAGAAGTTCAGTCCGACATAGGCGGCCCCTGCGGCAGAAACCGCCTGCATCTCGGCCGGAGTCCGGATGCCGCAGATCTTGACCCGCACGTCCTGCATCAGCGTTTTTCCAGAAGGGCCAGCACGTCATCCTTCGGAACCGAGGTCGCGTCCTGCAGCACTGCCAGTTCCCGTTGCAGCCGGGCCACCTCACGCGAACGGGCGCTGGCAGTGGTCCGATGCTTGGTCTCGCGCAGCCATTCCCAGACAAAGCCGATCAGCACGCCCGCGACAATGCCGGCAAAGATCACCAGAAACAGCGGCAGCTCTATCGCCCAGGTCAGGCCGGTCAGCGCCGCAAGGTCACCGGGCAAAAGCCGCAGCTCGACCGGCGCACGGTTGGCCAGCGCCACGACCAGAAGCGACAAGCCCAGAAGCCCGATGGTAAGATATGATAGATAGCGGATCATGTGCCAAGCCCCGGAGCGCAGTCCAATCCCGGGCTGCATCCGAAGTATCGGCCCGAACCCTGCCGGGTGCAAGCCGTGCCGAATGGGGCCGGTGGTTACTGTCCGTTCAGCCGGTCGCGCAACAGTTTGCCGGTCTTGAAGAACGGCACCTTCTTGTCTTCGACCTTGACCGATTCGCCAGTGCGCGGGTTGCGCCCGACGCGGCCATCTCGGGCCTTGACCGAGAAGGCACCAAAACCCCGAAGCTCGACCCGGTCGCCACGGACCAAGGCTTCGATGATCTCATCAAAGACGGTATTCACGATCCGCTCGACATGCCGCTGCGTAAGATGCGGGTTCTCGTCTGCGATCTTCTGGATCAGTTCGGAACGGATCATTCGTTGTCCCCCTGTGGTTCGGCCTGCTGGCGCAAAGCTTGGCTGCGGCCGCCACGATGTTGTTCTAAAGGGACTATAGCGACAGGTTTCGCCATGTGACAAATAAAAACGGGGGCTTGGGCCGCAACTTGGACCAAATGAAAAGGCCCCGCGCATGTCGCGGGGCCTTCCGGTTGGTTCTATGGCCGAAAGACCTTAGCTGCGGTCTTTCAAAGCCGCGCCAAGGATGTCGCCCAAGGACGCGCCCGAATCGGACGAGCCATACTGTTCGACGGCTTCTTTCTCTTCGGCGATCTCGCGTGCCTTGATCGACAGACCCAGTTTGCGGGTCTTCGGGTCGATGTTGGTCACGCGCACGTCGATCTTGTCACCGACCTGGAAGCGTTCCGGGCGCTGGTCTGCCCGGTCACGGCTCAGGTCGCTGCGACGGATGAAGGACTTCTGGCCGTTGTAGTCGACCTCGATCCCGCCTTCTTCGATGACGGTGATCGCGACGGTGATGATGCCGCCCCGCTTCACACCATCAACCGCACCGGTAAAGGTGTCGTCGCCCAGTGCCTTGATCGACAGCGAGATACGCTCTTTCTCGACGTCGACTTCGGTGACAGCGGCGTGAACCGTGTCGCCCTTGCGGTAGGTCTGGATCGCCTCTTCGCCCCGGGTATCCCAAGACAGGTCGGACAGGTGGACCATGCCGTCGATGTCGTTGTCGAGGCCGACGAACAGACCGAACTCGGTGATGTTCTTGACTTCGCCTTCGATCTGGCTGCCCACGGGATGCGTTTCCGCAAAGACTTCCCACGGGTTGCGCTGGGTCTGCTTCAGGCCAAGCGAAACGCGACGCTTGGCGCTGTCGATTTCCAGCACCATGACGTCGACTTCCTGGCTGGTCGAAACGATCTTGCCGGGGTGGACGTTCTTCTTGGTCCAGGACATTTCCGAGACGTGAACCAGACCTTCGACACCGGCTTCCAGCTCCACGAAGGCGCCGTAATCGGTGATGTTGGTGACACGGCCCTTGTGGACGGTGCCAAGCGCATACATCTTTTCAACCGCATCCCAGGGATCGGACTGCAGCTGCTTCATGCCCAGCGAAATACGGTGGGTTTCCTTGTTGATCTTGATGACCTGGACCTTGACGGTCTCACCGATCGTCAGGATCTCGGACGGATGGTTGACGCGGCGCCAAGCCATGTCGGTAACGTGCAGCAGGCCATCGACGCCGCCAAGGTCAACGAACGCACCGTATTCGGTGATGTTCTTGACCACGCCGTCGACGACTTGACCTTCGGTCAGGTTGCCGATGACTTCGGCGCGCTGTTCGGCGCGGGACTCTTCCAGGATCGCACGGCGCGAGACAACGATGTTGCCACGACGACGGTCCATCTTCAGGATCTGGAACGGCTGCTTCATGCCCATCAGCGGGCCAGCATCACGTACGGGACGGACGTCAACCTGGCTGCCCGGCAGGAACGCCACAGCGCCGCCAAGATCGACGGTAAAGCCGCCCTTGACCCGGCCAAAGATCGCGCCATCGACGCGCTCTTCCGCGGCATAGGCCTTCTCCAGACGGTCCCAGGCTTCTTCGCGCTTGGCTTTCTCGCGGCTGATCTGGGCTTCACCACGGGCATTTTCCACGCGGTCAAGGTAGACTTCGACGACGTCGCCCACGTTGATGCTGGGCTGCTCGCCGGGGTTGGCGAATTCTTTAAGGTCGATGCGGCCTTCCATCTTGTAGCCGACATCGATGATGGCCTGACCGGCCTCGATGGCGATCACGCGGCCTTTTACGACAGTGCCCTCTTCGGGGGTGTCGATCTCGAAGCTTTCCTTCAACAGGGCTTCGAAGTCTTCCATGGTTGCTTTAGCGCACATATAGATCAGTTTCCTTTTCTCGTGTTTTCACTGGCCATGCGGTTGGCTCCGCCGGTCTTGGTTGGGCTGAGCAAAACGCAACCAATCGGCAGACCGGTGGCAGCGCATTCCTTCAGGATGGGGGGCCTATAGACCTGTTGCGGGCAGGGGGCAAGGGAAAGCCGTCAGTTGTCACACCCCCAGCCGGTCCCTAGAGAACCCCACCCGGGCAAAAGCGGCAAAGGCGCGCGCTTCGAAATCCGGGGCGGCAAGTTCCAATGTGTGGCGGCTGAAATACCAGTGCAGCATCTGCGGGTAAGGCCAGCGCGCCGACAGTGCCGTCTGCAGCGCCTGCGGAAAGTCCGCAGCCCCCGTCGCCCGGGTCACCAGACTGGGAAAATCCGACCGGCCGAACAGGATCGCGGGCTTGTCATGCAGGAACCCGTCGAAGGCCACCGCCGAGTTGACCGAGACAGAGACCACCGATGCGGCCAGCACGTCATGCACATTCGCCTCGGTCACCTGCAGCTTTGCCCCCGCCTCCAGCGCGCGGCCGATGGCGATGATCCCGTCTTCGGGCATCTGCGGATGCGGTTTGACCAGCACCGGCCGCCCGCCCGACCCGTTGGCGACGGCCAGGATCATCTGGTCCATCGGCAGATCGCAGCGCCCGGCGTGATAGGCGGACGGACCTTGCAGAAACAACGCCACCGCGCCGGTTGGCAGGTCAGTCGCCACCTCGCGCGGCTGGTGATACCGTGACCGACGCGGGATCAAATCGCGCTGCCGAAGCTTAAGGTAGAACTCGGCCGCCGCCACATCGTCCACCGCCTGAGGGTCGAAAACCGAAGCGAAGGCCGAGCTTTCCGACTGCACCCCGCGCGGGTCCAGGTGCCAAAAGCCGCGCAGATAGGCGGTGGCGGCATTCAGCCAGCCGGTCCCCTGCATCCGGCCATTTTCCACCACATGCAGATTGCCATCCGCCGCCCCCGTGCGCGGCTGCATCTCTTCCTTCGGGCGGGCAAGGGCGCGGAAGGCCAGCCCATGCGCCTCGCACATTTCGGCCATGCGGGTGAATATCGCCAACCTCTCCCGCCCACGCCAGTCATGCCATTCGCGTGGGTTGATGTGGAAATGGACCTCGGGGCGGGGGGTCATCAGCCGCCCTGCGACAGGCTGGCCGCGACGATGGCCACGGCCTGTGACACCGCCTCGTCGATTCCCATCCCGCTGGTGTCGATCACCACCGAATCCGTGGCGGGCTTCAGCGGCGCGTCGGCCCGCCCCATGTCGCGGGCATCCCGCTCTAACACTTCGGCCAAAACGCGGGCCTCGTCGCCGGCAACCTCCAGCCAGCGACGATGGGCGCGGACTTTCGGGCTGGCGGTGACGTAAAGTTTGACCTCAGCCTCCGGGCAGATCACCGTGCCGATGTCGCGTCCGTCCAAGACCGCGCCGCCCTCGGCGCGCGCGAACCGGCGTTGGAAATCGACCAGCGCCGCGCGCACCTCGGGGATGGCGGCCACCTTGCTGGCAGCTTGCCCCGCCGCAAGGCTGCGCAGATCGTCGCGGGTCAGGTCTTCGGGCGTCAGGCGCAAAGCTGCCGCAACCGGATCGCCGCCCATCGCCCCAACCGCCCGATACAAAAGCCCGGTGTCCAGATGCCGGAACCCGAACCGCGCCGCCACAGCGCGTGAAATCGTGCCCTTGCCTGCCGCAGCCGGCCCGTCGATCGCCACCGTAAAGATCATGCGCCAAGCCCCTGTTTACCCGATCCGTTGTCCAATAGGCTGGCCCCCAAGTCAAACAGGAGGACAGAATGGGAACCGGAGCCCCGCCCGCCAGATGGGCCGCGTTGATGGCCGAGATGATGGTCGAGGATTACCCCGTCTCGCTGGCCTTCTGGACCGATGTGCTGGGCTTTGTCCCCGCCTTCACCCGCCCGGCGCAGAAACTGGCCTGTCTGGTGCATCCCGATGGCGCGCAGGTGATGATCTACCAGCGCGATGGCGACTGGGAGACCGGCGTGATGCAAGCCCCCTTCGGGCGTGGCGCGGTGATCCAGATCTATGTCGCCGATGCCACCGCCGTTGCCGCCCGGGTCACGGCGGCGGGCTGGCCGTTCTACGTCCCCCTGCGCGAGAAGTGGCGCGACTGGGGCGACCGCCTGGGCGGGCAACGCGAGTTTCTGGTGCAGGACCCCGACGGCTATCTGGTCATGGTCGCAGAACGGATCGGTGAGAGGCCGCTGCCTGCTGGCGACGGCTAACCCGTCCCGACCACTCCCGAAAGGCGTCATCGTAGGTCGGGCTTCAGCCCGACTCTCCCCTTACAAGACATTAACCGAAGGTAAACGTCCGAGCCCAAGTCCTTGCAATACTTGGACAAGAAAATGCTGTCCACTGTGGACAGGCCCGCCCTACCCGCGTTCGATCAGCGCGCCCAGCCCTTGCATCAGCCCCTCGAACACGGGAAACGAGGTCTGGATCGGTGACCCGTCATCGACCCCGACCTCGGCCTTCGAGGCTAGCCCAAGCACCAGAAACGACATCGCGATCCGGTGGTCGATATGGGTGGCGCAGGTAGCCCCGCCCGGCACGCCGCCCGCGCCGCACCCATGGACGATCAGGGTATCGGCGTCCTCTTCGATGCGCACCCCGCAGGCCTCCAGCCCACGGGCCATGGCGTCGATCCGGTCGCTTTCCTTGACCCGCAATTCCTTGACCCCGCGCATCACCGTCTTGCCGGTCGCAAAGGACGCGACCACCGACAGCACCGGGTATTCATCGATCATGCTGGGCGCGCGGTCCGGTGGGACCTCGATGCCTTTCATGTCGCCACTGAACCGGACGCGCAGATCGGCCACCGGCTCGCCACCCTCTTCGCGGGGGTTCTGGAATTCGATGTCCGCGCCCATCTCGACCAGCGTCAGATACAGCCCGTTGCGGGTCAGGTTCTGGCTGACCCCCGGAACCAGAATATCCGACCCCTCGACGATCAGCGCAGCACAGACCGGAAAGGCCGCGCTGGACGGATCGCGCGGCACCGCCACGGTCTGCGGGCGCAGCTCCGGCTGGCCGGTCAGGGTGATGACGTGGCCCTCGGCGGTCTTTTCGACGTGCAGTTGCGCTCCGAAACCTACAAGCATCCGCTCCGAATGATCGCGCGTCGGTTCCTTTTCGATCACCACCGTCTCACCCGGAGCATTCAGCCCGGCCAACAGGATCGCCGACTTCACCTGAGCCGAGGCAACCGGCAGCGCATAGCGCACCGGCACCGGGTGCGCGGCCCCGACGATCGTCATCGGCAAACGTCCACCCTTGCGGCCGTAAGCCTGCGTTCCGAACAAACTGAGAGGGTCCGTCACCCGCCCCATCGGCCGCTTGCGAAGGCTGGCATCCCCGGTAAAGGTCGCGGTGATCGGCGTTGTCGCCATCGTCCCCATGATCAGCCGCGCGCCGGTGCCGGAGTTGCCCACATCAATCACATCCGCCGGTTCGGAAAACCCGCCGACACCGACCCCGTTGACCGTCCAGGCCCCGTCACCGATGCGGGTCACCGTAGCCCCGAACGCCCGCATGGCTGACGCTGTATCCAGCACGTCCTGCCCTTCCAGAAGGCCCGTTATCCGCGTCTCGCCCACCGCCATCGAGCCGAATATCAGCGAGCGGTGGCTGATCGACTTGTCGCCCGGCACCGAGGCCACGCCGCCAAGCGGCCCCGATTTGCGGGATTTCATCGGTTGCGCATCGCCATGGCCGGACATCGGGCTCTCCTTCACATTCCGCTGGCCTGATAACGCAAGCCGCGGGCAGGGTCCATTGCCTGAACGGGTGCGCTGAGGTGCTGTCGGACCCTCCGGGGGGAGTATTTCTGAAAAGAGCAAATCGTTGGAGTTTGCTCTTTTCCCAAATACTCATTCTTGCCTTACTGCCTGCGGAAGGTCAGGTAGTGCGGACTGCGACCTTCGCGCAGGGCCTTTTGTTCATAGCGGGTCGACAGCCAGTCGTCCCACGCTTCGCCCAGCCCCGCCTGCCGGACCAGGTCGAACCCGGCAGGGGGCACTTCTTCCAGGGTCTGGCGGACATAGTCGGGGATATCGGTTGCGACGCGAAAATCGGCCCCGGGCTGGCAGGTCCGGGCCAGGGACTGCAAGTAGCCTTGTGTGACGAACCGGCGGCGATGGTGGCGTGCCTTGGGCCAGGGGTCGGGATAGTTCAGAAACGCCTTTGACAGGCAGGCGTCGGGCAGCACATCAAAAAGGTCGCGCACATCGCCGGGGTGCAGCCAGAGGTTGGTGACCCCCGATTGCCGGATCTTTCCCAGCAGCATGGCGATCCCGTTCACGAAGGGCTCGGCGCCGATGATCGTCACGCCGGGATTGGCGGCGGCCATGTGGACCAGATGTTCTCCGCCGCCAAAGCCGATCTCAAGCCACAACGGCCGCCCTGCTGCAAAACCAAGGTCCAGCGTGCTGCGCGCCGGGTTGTCTTCGACCGACACCCCCGGCAGGGTCAGGGGGCCAAGGTCATTGGCCAGATAGTCCTTTTGGCTTGCGCGCAGGGTCTTGCCATGCACGCGGCCATAGAAGTTTCGGCGCGGGGGGGCAGGTATATCGGTCATCGGAACCTCTGTCGGGACCGGGCGGCCTTAGCGGTGCGGCGGGGTCCGGTCAAGGTTGGCCCGCAGCCCGGCAGCAGGGCTTGGTGCCCGCCCGGTGCTTATGGAGCGAGCGGTGTCGGGGGGGCAACAGCAACCGGCGGAGTGATCACAGGATCGTTCGGGTCGCGCTGATCTTGCCCTTCACGGTCGCTGCGGCGCCCATTGTCCAGCATCTCGCGTTCCTCGGCGATCATGAAGGCGATTAGCTGCTCCATATCGGGGTTCTTCGCCCCGATATAGGTCATGGTCTTGATCATCGCTGCCTGCTTGGCGGTCGTCGACAGGTTCTGAAGCGTCGAGTCCGTTTTGCCGTCGGGATACCAGCGCGGACCGCCCAACCAGACGGCGGCGAACATGATCTTGGCCTTGAGCGGGGGCGTCCCGTCCGCCACCAGCGCGTCGTACAGCAGCCGGTGAACCTCCTGCCAGGTCTTGCCGTGGTAGACCGGGCCGTCCTCGTTGCCGATGCCGCAATAGGCGTCATGCAGGGCGGCGGCCTTTTCGAACTGGGGTTCGCGCGGGAAGCCGATGATCGGCACAAAGATCGGCGGGATCGAGGCGCCGTCGGTCAGCGTGGTTTTGGGCGCCTCCCAGTCCTGGCCGACGCCATCGGTGAACTGCAAGGTGGCGGCAAGGCGGTTGAAGTCATAAAGGCGGCCACGAATGCGCACGGTGTCGGGCTGCAGCTGCAGGGGCGCGTTGTGAAAGCGGCATTTGCCGGTGACGCATTCTTCGGCCACCGAGACTTTCTGCGTGGCCAGATCCTGCGACGTGGGCACGCAAGCAGCCAGCGTCACCGCCAGAATACCAAGGCTCAAAGGTCGAAATGCGGAAAATTGCAGCACGTTGCACCCTTACAATATGGGGTCTCATAGCCAGAAACAGCGTCCGGCGTCAACTGCGACCACCCCCGGCAGGCCGGGGATGGCGGTTTTGTGTTGGTCCTCAGACCGCTTTCTTCAGCGCTTCGACCAGATCGGTGCGCTCCCACGAAAAGCCGCCATCAGCCTCTGGCGCGCGGCCGAAATGGCCGTAAGCGCTGGTGCGGGCATAGATCGGGCGGTTCAGGTCCAGCTTGTCGCGAATGCCGCGCGGGGTCAGGTCCATCACCTGGGCTACGGCCTTTTCGATGCGCGAGGCGTCGACCTGGCCGGTGCCGTGGGTGTCGACATAGATCGACAGCGGTTTGGCGACCCCGATGGCATAGGAAACCTGCAGCGTGCAGCGTTCGGCAAGACCGGCAGCCACCACGTTCTTGGCCAGATAGCGCGCGGCATAGGCGGCCGAACGGTCCACCTTGGTCGGGTCCTTGCCGGAAAACGCGCCGCCACCATGCGGGGCAGCGCCGCCATAGGTGTCGACGATGATCTTGCGCCCGGTCAGGCCCGCATCGCCGTCCGGCCCGCCGATCACGAAAGTCCCGGTCGGGTTCACATGCCATTCGGTCTTTTTGGTGATCCAGCCCTCGGGCAGCATTTCGCGGATATAGGGTTCCACGATCCCACGGATCACCTTCGAGGTCTGCCGTTTGGAGGTGTGCTGGGTCGACAGAACGATCGACATCACCTCGACCGGCTTGCCATTGGCATAGCGCAGGGTCAGCTGGCTTTTGGCGTCCGGGCCCAGCGTGGGTTCGGCACCGGATTTGCGGGCCTCGGTCAGGCGGCGCAGGATGGCATGGGCATATTGGATCGGGGCCGGCATATATTCCGGGGTCTCAAGCGTGGCATAGCCGAACATGATGCCCTGGTCCCCGGCCCCGTCGCGGTCAACGCCCTGCGCGATATGGGCGGATTGTTCGTGCAGGTAATTGTGGACTTTGATCTTTTCCCAATGGAATTTCTTCTGCTCGTAGCCGATGTCGCGGACGCAATCGCGGACGATGCCGTCAACGCGCTTTACCATCGTGGCGGTCGCCTCTTTCGACGACAGACCCACCTCGCCGCCAACAACCACGCGGTTGGTGGTGGCAAAGGTTTCGCAGGCGACGCGGGCGTTCGGTTCTTCCTTGAGGAAGGCGTCAAGCACGGCATCCGAGATGCGGTCGCAGACCTTGTCGGGGTGACCTTCCGAGACGGACTCGGACGTAAAGACGTAATCTTGGCGGCCAGTAGAAGTGTTCATTGGGAAGTGCTCCGTTGGATGAATCCCCGCCACGTCAGGAAGCCGTTGTGGCAGTCGTCGTCCCCCCTAAACGGCGCTGACCCCGCAGTCAACGTCAAGCGGTTCGGCGGCGCAGGAATGTCGCCAGTCCAAGGGCGGCCAGTAGCAAAAGCACCGGGCCATCGCCCCAGCGGCTGTAGGGCGTCGGCGGCAGTGCGCCCGGAACCTTGGTGTCCAACGCGGCCATCACGCCAAAGGGCAGCTGATCGGTCACTCGCCCGCGCGCGTCGATGACTGCCGTAATGCCGGTGTTGGCCACCCGGACCAAGGGCAGGCCCTGCTCGATCGCGCGCAGACGGGCTTGGGCGAAATGCTGGAACGGACCGGTGCGAATGCCGAACCAGGCGTCATTGGTGATCTGCAGCATCCAGTCGGCGCGCGTCGTGACGGCATTCACCTCACGCGGGAAGATCACCTCGTAGCAGATCAGGGGCAGAACCTTGCCCAAAATGCCAAGGTCCAGCACGTCCGGCCCCGGCCCGGCAGAATAGGTGGCCCCGGCCTGCGCGGCAAAGGCCTGAATGCCGAACCAGTCATAGGCCAGATCGCCAAAGGGCATGTATTCGCCAAAGGGCACCAGATGCGCCTTGTCATAGCGGGCGGTCTCGACCCCGGTGCCTTCCAGAACGCGCAGGCTGTTGTAAAAGCGCCCGGCCTCTTCGCGCTGGATGCCTGCCGCGACCGGCTTGCCGTCTGACGCCGCGACGATCATGTCGGCCACATCGGGGGCGTATTCCAGCATGTAGGGCACGGCGGTTTCCGGCCAGATCGTCAGGTCGGCGGGGGTGCCGTCGGCGGTCAGGGTCAAAAGCCGGTCTAGGAAATCTTCGGCCAGCGCGTCGTCCCATTTCAGCGCCTGTTCGGCATTGGGCTGGATCAGCCGCAGCGTCTGGGCAAGCGGCGCGGGCAGGGGTTGGGTCAGCCGCCATTGGCCAAACCCCGCCACCACGACCAGCAGCACCGTGGCCGCCACGGCCCCCCTGACACGT
>CAIXBE010000590.1 GCA_903917595.1 uncultured Rhodobacterales bacterium | reverse complement strand
GTCGACTGGTCCGAGGGCGGCACCACGACCGGAACGATGTTGCGGCCCAGCGGCGCTGCTTGCCGCGCGCCATCCGCCGATTGCAGGGCGGTTGTCAGGGTCGTCACGGCAATGCTGACTTCAAGCACAGCAAGGTCATAGGCCAAGAGCAAGCCGTTCAGCGATCCGGTTGGTCAGAGCAGGTCACTCTCCCGCAGACGGTCGATTTGCACGGTATCGCCGGTCGCAGCCACCTCGACCGTTTCAATCTCGGCGCGCAGGATCTGGGCGTCCAGCGTCAGCTGTTTGATGGACGCAAACACGGCCTGCACCCGGGCGCGCGGGTCAGTTTCGCCGCTATCGATCTGCAACTGGGTGAAGCCGCCTGCGGAGCCCGCAACGTGGCGCGCGCTTTGGTCACCGCGCCTGCGGCTTGCGCCACGCGTTCGGCATACAGCGCGTCCCACAGCAAATTGATATGTCGGCGGCGGCCCGGATCACCCGGTTCGACAGGAGCATGCCTTACAGCCAGAACATCGGCCGCAGCATTATCGGGAGGACCCGATACATCGTGTCGGACCATTGCTCCAAAGCCGCCGCCAGCCGTCCGAAGCCCGATCCCAACGCCCAGGTAAGCCCGATTCCGAAAAGCACCCGGAGAGGATTGACTGGAGGGGCAGCCTCATGCCGAATATCAGACCAGAAAACAGAAACGTGGCAAGGATCGGGGCAATGGCAAGCTTTTGCACCGCCGAGGCCAGCAAGATGTCGCCGCTGACGACCGGGGCGAATTACACCAGATACCGGTTCGTGATCACCGTCCGCATCAGCGAGGATATGACCTGCCGGAACACCACTTAGGACAGCATTCCGGTGACCATGAACAGCGCCGCCAACGCCATGTCGGGATCGAGCCAGATCGTAAGCGAGTCCCGGCGCTTGAGCGCCTTGTTGTCCGCGGGCCAGTTCAAAGTCTTGTAGGTCGGTCTGCGAATCCACCCAAGCTATCACGCTGGATTCACGAGATGAATCCATCACTGGATTTGCGCAACAGAGCCTTGTCCGAGGTCACGACCATTGCAGACGATGGTTAATGATTTGGGGACAATGTTTTGGGGTTAGTGTTTTGGAGCAGCGCGCAGGAAATTCACGGCGCGGTTGAGAAAACGAAAAACCCCCGGCCTTTCGGACGGGGGCCAATCGTTCGAGGGTCCTCCGAAGACGACACCTCCAGCTTACGCAGTCTTACAGACCGCCTTCACGCTGAAGCTTTTTGCGCGCAAGTTTCCTTGCACGGCGCACGGCTTCGGCCTGTTCCCGGGCCTTCTTTACAGAAGGCTTTTCGAAATGTTGCTTGAGCTTCATTTCACGGAACACACCTTCACGCTGAAGTTTTTTCTTCAGGGCGCGGAGGGCCTGTTCGACGTTATTGTCGCGGACGCTGACCTGCATGTGGTTGTCACCACCTTCCTAGGTTAAAGTTGCACAGACTTGTGCAGGCCCGGGCGCTATAGCAAAGGGTTGGGGGCTTGTCTACGGCAGGTCGGAACGGGAGGGCGCGATGACGGACAGCGACGCGAAGGCAAGGGTTCTGGAAGCGGCTTTGGCCCATGTGCCCTTTGATGGTTGGTCGGACCACACCTTGCAGGCCGCGATGACGGATGCCGGGCTTGATTTGGCGCTTGGGCTGGTGATGTTCCCGCGCGGCGGCGTTGATATGGCGCTGGCCTATCACGCAAGGGGCGATGCCGAGATGGTCGCCCGGCTTGCCGCGACCGACCTGTCTGCCTTGCGGTTTCGTGACCGGATCGCCACCGCGCTCCGCACCAGGCTGGAGCTTTCCGACCGTGAGCTTGTCCGCCGTGGCACCACGCTCTTTGCCCTGCCGCAGCATGCCGCTGACGGGGCTGCCGCCCTGTGGCGAACGGCAGATCAGGTCTGGACGGCGCTGGGCGACAGCTCGCAGGATTTCAACTGGTATACCAAACGCGCGACACTTTCGGCGGTCCATGCCGCGACCGTGCTGTTCTGGCTGGGGGATGAGACGCCGGGCCATCAGGCCACCTGGGATTTCCTTGATCGCCGGATCGAAGGCGTGATGCAGTTTGAAAAACTGAAGGGCCAGTTGCGGGAAAGTTCGTTTGCCAAGGCGCTGGTGGCCGGTCCGGTCAAGCTTTTCGAAACGCTTCTTGGCCCAAGAAAATCTGATACTCCATCCTGAACCGCAGCGATACCTACCGAAAGTCCCCACATGACCCTGTCGCACAGCATGCTTGCCATTGAAATCGCCAGTCCCGGTGGACCCGAGGTTCTGTGTCCGGTGTCGGTTCCGGTTCCGGTGCCCGGCCATGGCCAGATCGTGATTCGCATCGCCTATGCCGGGGTGAACCGGCCTGACGCGCTGCAACGCGCCGGGGCCTATGCGCCGCCGCCGTCGGCCTCACCGTTGCCGGGGCTGGAGTGTTCCGGCACGGTGGTCGAGCTTGGGTCGGGGGTCAGCCGCTGGAAGATCGGCGATCAGGTCTGCGCTTTGCTTCCGGGCGGCGGCTACGCCGAATATGCGGTAACGCAGGCGTCGCACGCCCTGCCTGTTCCCGCGGGCCTATCGCTGCGTGAAGCCGCCTGCCTGCCCGAGACCTGCTTTACTGTCTGGTCAAACGTGGTGATGCGCGGCGGCCTCCGCGCGGGAGAGCGGTTTTTGGTACATGGCGGCTCCTCTGGTATCGGCACGACCGCGATTCAGATCGCCACCGCTTTGGGCGCGCGGGTGTTCGCAACGGCCGGGTCGGACGAGAAATGTCAGGTCTGCCGCGACCTGGGGGCCGAGGTGGCAATCAACTACAAAAGTGCGGATTTCGCCCAGATCCTACGCGATGCCGGTGGGGCGGACCTGATACTCGACATGGTCGGCGGCCTCTATATCGAGCGTAATATCAAGTCCTTGGCCGATGACGGACGGTTGGTGCAGATCGCTTTCCTGCAGGGGCCCAAGGTCACGCTGAATCTTGCCGAAGTGATGACAAGACGCCTGACATTGACCGGTTCGACGTTGCGCCCGCAGTCGGATCTGGCCAAGACCCGGATTGCCGAAGCGGTCGAGGCCCAGGTTTGGCCGATGATCGCCAAGGGGGCGGTGCGGGTGGTGATGGACAGCGAATTCCCCCTTGTCGAAGCCGCTGCCGCCCACTGGCGAATCGAATCGGCCGGGCACGTGGGAAAAATCGTGCTAAAGGTCAGCGATCAAGACTGATGCAACCCCAGGTTAGTTTTCTCGGCGGCAATTCACGGAGATTGACGGATTCTTCACGCGCATTCACGGAGCGGCCTTGTTAATTTATCCTCAGGCGGGATCGGAGTTTCGATTCAACACTTCAGCTGGCAGGTAGTTCCCCAAACTTCTCTGGCTCCGGTTTCTTTAAGCAACGATCTTTTCGACGCTTCCCCTCAACACCGAAATCCATTCCGATCCCGCCCGCTTTCCTTACCTTATCGGCTCCAGAACTGCGTCCATCAGACGACAGTCGCGGATCACGTCCTGCCCGCATCGGCGCGGTGTCAGGTCTGCGGTCAGGCAGATTCGGGCCTCCTGAATAAGCCCGTCCTTGCAGGTGATAGTGATTTGATCGCTGGCAAGATGCGGATTTTCCTCAAGAAAAGCATCCTCGACGACATTCGCCGACAGGGTAATGGGGCGGTCGATGTCGGCAAAGACTTCCGGGATGGTTATGCCGGTAAAGGCTTTGCGGGCCAGATTGAAAAACTCGTCCGGCGGCAGGCCGCTACAGCGTCCGTGCTTTTTCCATTGGTAAAAAGCCGGCCCAGCGTCGCCCATGATATCCGCCATCGCCGCCGTCATCGCGCGCGACGGGTCGCGTTCGGTGGTCCTGCAATAGGATGGCCAGCCATCCTCATACTGCGGCCAAAGCCCGTGCAGCACGAAGGTCAGCCCGCGCCCCGCGTCGCAGCGCGGATCGTCACGCGCATCGCCCTCCAACGCGCACCAGCCCGAAGACCAGGACAGCGACAGAACGTAGTAGTCAAAGTCGCCGGCGGCCTCGCCCTCGGCCTTTGCGGCCCCGGCCCAGCACAAAGCCGCGATGGTCATCAGTATGCGACGCATTTGTGCTTTCCCTTGTTGCATTTCGGCCTTATATCAGCGCCAGAATTCCCTGAAAACTGGAACTCGCGGGCTAGCCCGCCGCCGTTTTCCCGGCCCGGGGAAGGTTTGTAAAGGAGAGATCCGATGTCGAAACCGCTTATGGCCAAGGCCACCGCTGTCTGGCTGGTGGACAACTCCACGCTTAGCTTCGTGCAGATTGCCGATTTCTGCGGCATGCATGAGCTTGAAGTGCAGGGCATCGCCGACGGCGACGTGGCCACCGGCGTCAAGGGGTTTGACCCGGTCGCCAACAATCAGCTTGACCCGGTCGAGATTGACCGCGCGCAGGCCGATCCTTTGTACCGGATGAAGCTGAAGTTCAACGCCTCGGCAGTCGGGGAAGAGGTTCGCCGTGGGCCGCGCTATACGCCCCTGTCCAAGCGCCAGGATCGTCCGGCCGCGATCTACTGGCTGGTCAAGTTCCACCCCGAGCTTTCGGATGGCGCGATCGGCAAGCTGGTCGGCACCACCAAACCGACGATCCAGTCGATCCGCAGCCGGACGCACTGGAATATCTCGGGCATCCAGCCGATCGACCCGGTCGCGCTGGGCCTGTGCAAGCAGTCCGAGCTGGACGCTGCGGTTCAGGTTGCCGCCCGCAAGAAGGCCGCAGAAGGCACCGTGATGTCGGACGACGAGCGGCGCAAGCTGGTGTCGACCGAACAATCGCTGGGGATGGAGCCGGAACCGAAGATGCCGACGGGGCTGGAAGTCTTTGGCGAGGAAGAAAAGGACGACGTCCCTGCCGGAGATTTCTCGGACGCGGAAAGCTTCTTCAACCTGCCGCAGGGCGGGCATGACGATGATGAGGATGAAGAAGAAGACAAGGGCCGCCGCCGTTAAGGGGCCGCAAAAGATTCATGTTGATGAACCCCGGTCCTAGTGGCCGGGGTTTTGTTTTGCGCTGTCCACAGTGGACAGGTGTTTGAGCAGAAGGAAAATCAAGGGGTTGGTTGTGGGCGTTAGGGGGTTTTTAGGGTTTGCACAGAGTCATACTGCGCGTTGGAAAGACTCCAGCGCGGGGCGGGCATTGCGGCCCAGGCGATCGGCAAGACGGGCTTGCTGCCGCCCCTTCGGGATCAGCTTTGCGTTCTGCACCATGTCCCCGCCTGCGAAAAGATCGGGGAACATCAGGCACAACTCTTCCCGCGCTTCCGGCGTGACGGCGGCAAGGGCTTCGCTGTGCAAAAGCAGGCTTTCGCTTGGCGCGCCTTCGGCAAAAACCACTTCGTGCTGGTCAAACAGCAGATGGACATAGTCGATCTGGGCAATGTCCTCATCAACATGGACACCGGGCAGCGCCGTCAGCTTGATCGCGGCGACGAGGGTTTCGGTCTGGCCGAACATGCGTTCGCAGATCGGCGAGCTGACCAGCATGCGATGCTGGCGCGACACCCAAAGATCGGCGCGCGGGAGGCCCTGACCCAGCGCTCCGGCGCAAATCCTGACCGGGCGATAATTGTCATTCTCGGCCATCTGCGCTGCACTGACGCGGCGGCGACCGACCCACCTGACTGGCATCGGGCCATTTTCGGTGACAACCATGTCACCCACCCGGATATCGACAGCGGATTTGAAACCTTCGGGGGTTTCGATCCGGGTCGGCCCGGCGAAACAGACCATCATCTCGATATTGTCGACGATGGCACCGTGTGAGTTGTCCGGCCCCAGTTCGATGAAGTGGACAGTGTAGGTTCCCGCTACCGTGAACTCGACCGGAAGGGTGTAGGATGCGTAGGTACCGATTGCCGGAGGCAGAACGTCCATAAACGCAATGACATTGCCGTCGATGTCTTGAACCTCGACCCGGAATCCATCGCTGCCAATCGTGACATTCTGGGTGCGCAACGTGGCATCGAAGGTCAATTCGGTGACAATCGGACCCGAGATGGTGATAGTTTGCACCATGTCGGTTATCTGACCAACCTTGCCGTCAATTTCGGCCACGCGGTTGGTCGATCCGTTTCCCAGATAGGCATTCTCGGTATAGGTGGTTTCGATATCGGTGCCTGACCAGCCCACGGATTGCTGGTCGAAGGTCCCGTTTACGATGATGTTGGTTGGTGGAGGCACAGCGGCACCTGAAACAGCGTTGAAATTGCGGACGCAGAGCCGAAGCGGGACGAAGACCTTGGGCGCGCCGTAGAATACTGTTCCACGATACCTTAAGAAACATCACCGCAGCCACCACTGCGCGCCCGCAGATCGCCGTTAAAAGTGTCGAATTTTGGGCGACTTTTCTACTTTCCTGCGCCCGCCGTCTCACTCCCGCCGCGTGTCAGGTAATAGGCCATCAGGATTGGCACGAACGTTGCCGCGAAGACCAGGATGGCGACGACGTTGGTGACCGGGCGCTGGCGCGGGCGGATCAACTCGTCCAGCATCCAGATCGGCAGGGTCTTGGATTCGGCACCAGAACCGGCGGTGAAGATGGTGACGATCACCTCGTCAAAGCTGAGGGCAAAGGCAAGCATTCCCCCGGCCAGAAGCGCCGAACCCATGTTGGGCAGAAGG
>CAIXBE010000589.1 GCA_903917595.1 uncultured Rhodobacterales bacterium | reverse complement strand
CGGTTCCGGGATTGTGGCGTCGCTCCCTCAGGACGGGAAAAAGGTCGTAGACGGTGCTCAGGCTCCATATCCCTTGGGTTTTCCGGCCATAAGTGCCGATCAAGAGGTTTTCCTCGACGCTGAGCGACGGGAACAGCTTGCGGCCCTCAGGGACCATCGCAATGCCCAAGGCCATGATCTCGGGCGCAAAGAGAGCACCAACTTCGGTGCCGTCAAAGCGAATCATGCCGGAGGCGGCAGGGATCAGGCCGGAGACCGAGCGCAGAAGCGTCGACTTGCCCGCGCCATTGGCCCCGATGATTGCCAAGGTCTCGCCCGCGGCAAGGGTCAGGTCAACGCCGAACAAGGCCTGAAAGTCGCCGTAGAATGCGGTCAGGCCATGGGTGGACAGCAGCGTCATATCTCGACCCCCAGATAGATTTCCTGCACGTCACGGCTTGCCATGATCTCGGCAGGTGCGCCGATCCCGATAACGCGGCCGAAATGCAGGACAAGCAGACGCTCCACGACGGCATTCAGGGCGTGCAGGACATGCTCGATCCAGATGATGGTCGTGCCCGCGGCGTGCAGGCCACGGATCGTTTCCACGAGCGAATTGCATTCGGCATCGGTCAGGCCGCCTGCTATTTCGTCCAGAAGCAGAAGACGCGGGTTTGTCGCCATCGCGCGGGCCAGTTCCAGCCGCTTGCGGTCCAGAAGCGACAGGCCGCCTGCCGGGCGGTTCGCCTTGGGCAAAAGGCCGGTCTGATCAAGGATCGCAGCGGCACTGTCAGTAACCTCGGCTTCGGTCTTGCCTTGGCCAAATGCGCCAGCAACCAGCAGGTTTTCAAAGACGGTCAGCTTGCCAAATGGCTGCGGAATCTGAAACGACCGCCCCACTCCCATCCGACAACGCTGCATCGGCGAAAGGCGGGTCACATCGGTGCCGTCAAGAACAACCGTTCCGCTATCAGGCGCGATGTTGCCGGTGATGAGGTTGAAGAGCGTCGATTTGCCCGCCCCGTTCGGCCCGATGATGCCCAAGGCCTGACCCTCCGGCACCTCAAAGGAAATCGCATCGGCCACCGTCAGGGCACCGAAGGATTTTGAAACACTTTGAAGGGCGAGGATTGGCATGGGTCAGGAAGGCCTGAAAAAGGTTGGCTCAGAGAGGCAAACTGCGCCCCGCTGCCAATGGCGGCAGGGGGCGCAGCATTGGGTCAGACGATGGCTTCCATTGTCCCGCCGGTGGGCACGTTCGGCGCGGTCTTGTTGTCGACGATCACCAGATCATACCCGCCGCCGTCCTTCAGCCGCCACTGCCCGCCAACAAGCGGGGTCTTGGCCACGTTCTTTACTGCAAAGGGCGGCAGTCCCGCGCCGTTAAAGGCAATCGGCCCCACGATGGTATTCAGGTTTGTGGCGGCAATAGCCTCGGCCACGGCATCGCCGTCGCCCGCATCGCTGACACGGCCCAAGACATCGGCCGCCATCTCAAACAGCGCATGGACAAAGCCGATGGGCTGCGTCCATGGCCGCCCGGTTGCCGCAGTATATCCTGCCGCAAGATCGCTCGCCGACATGCCCGACAGCGATGAAGCAAAGGGATGCGAGGGTGACCACCAGACCTCGGACGACAGGTTGTGCCCGGTATCGCCCAAAGCATCGACCGCTTGCGGGAAGAGGATCGCCTTGCCGATAGAGGCGGCTTTCGGCGTAAAGCCCTGCTGTTTGGCCTGCGTCCAGAAGGTGGTGAAATCGGGTGGAATGACAACGCCCGTGACGATCTCTACATTCGCTGCCTTGAACGCGTTGATCTGGCTGGAGAAATCATCCGTCAGGTTTTGATAGCGGCCTGGATCGGTCAGGGTGTAACCCTGCGCCGACAGCACGGGCGGGAAGCCTACGTTCGGATCGCCCCAGGCGTTGCCATCGCCATCATTGGGGAACAGGCCACCCACGGATTTGTTGGTGGTCAGTTGCCCCCACATGTTGGTGAAGACGGCAATCACATCCTCCAGCCCCCAGAAGAAATGGTAGGAGTAGTTGAACGGCGCCCACGTGGCCGGATCACCGGGGTTGCCTTGTTGACCGATGAACCAAGGCTGCCAAGGGGCCACGGTTGAGATGCAGGGAATACCCTCGGCTTCGCAGGTGGTAGCAACAGGGTTGGTCGTCTCGGGGGTGGAGGCGACCAGCATCAGGCTGACCCCGTCGTCGATGATCAGTTCCTTGGCCACTTCGGCGGCACGGTTGGGGTTGGACTGGCTGTCTTTGACGATTACCTCGATCGGCAGGCCCTTTTCAGCTGCGACCTTGGCGAAACCCTCAAGGATAAATGCGTCCGCCTCGGCGAAGGCTGCCAGTGGGCCGGTTTGTGGGCTGACATAGCCAACTTTGATAGTGGCACCCTGCGCCAAGGCAGGTGCAAAAAGGCCCGGCGCTGAAACCAACAGGCCAGTCGCGGCGGTGGAGCGGATAAGTCCGCGGCGTGTGATCATGATAGTCCTCCCGTTTGTCTTTGTGTCAGGCGACCGGCGGCTCTCCGGCCCAGGCGCGCTGCAACAGGGCACGCAAGGGCACGGGGTCCACCGGACGCGGGTTCCAGTAAGG
>CAIXBE010000588.1 GCA_903917595.1 uncultured Rhodobacterales bacterium | reverse complement strand
GGTTTCGCCCCTGCTGTTCCCAGCGAACGGACAAAGACATGCAGCCCGTCCACTCCCGACATCGTGGTCACGCCAAGGTCGGAAATCACGAACCACTGCCAGGCCGGCGCCGTCTCGTATTGGTCAAGGCCCGGCACGGCGGCCTTCAGCGCGTAGATACCGGCGGGCATCCCCTCCAGCGCCGCATCGAGCGGCAGGCGGGTTGTGACGTCCTTGTTGACGTCCTGCGCCACGGTTGCCGAGCCGGACCAGATCAGTTCACCGACGGTATCGGTGAAATAGTATTCGGAATAGGTCTCGATCGGGGCGCCGAAATAATAGTCCTGGATCGACCGCAGAAGGTTGCGGTCGGTGACGCGGAACAAGGTCAGGTCCAGCTTTTCGGTGTTGACGGTTTCCACCGGCAGGGCGGCCTCGGCGGCCTTGGGCAGCACATAGCCCCGGCCCGGAAAGCGCACGCCCGGAGCGCGGTCGCGGATGTATTGCGACACCTCGACCGATTTCGCCATCGCTTGACCATCGGCGGCGGGAAGGCCTTCGCGGAAAGTCACAGTATAACGTTTGCCGTGTTCAAGCCCGGCCACGCAAAGCTGTCGCCAGCCGCCGGATTCGACAACCAGACCGGGTTCGGTGATCTGGACAAAGGTCGAATAATCGGCGGTTTCCGACAGGTCTTCGGTAAAGGAAACGCAGATGCGCGGGCGGGCCAGATCGGACTGGACGATGGTTTCCTCGATCCGGAAGCCGTATTTGGCAATCGCATCGTCCAAAAGTGCCGCCGTATCGGTGCGTTCTTGCAAGGATTGCGCCAGACGCAGGGCCTGCACCGTGTCGCGGCCCCGGCCGTTCTGGATCATCACATCGCCCAGGGTGACCAGAATATTGTGCTGCAGGGCCGGATTGTCGGCGCGCAGATAGGCGTTGATCGACGATAGGAAGGCCTGATTGAAGTAGTAATACTGCTGGTTCGGATCGACCCTGCCTGCCTCAAGTTGGCGGCGGGCAAATTCGGCCCAGGTTGCGGCATCGTCGGTCAGGTTCAGCGCCGCGCCGGTAAACGCCGCCGCATTGGCCCAGTCGCGCCGCGATTCTGCTGCCGCTGCTTCGGCAAGATGTTCCTCGGCGGTCCAGGGGCCGGTGGTGTGCTGGCGGCCAAGGCCTGCGGCCTGATCAGAGGCGGGCGAGATGTCGTATTCCTGCAGGAAGCCCAGTTCAGCGCGCCGCTTGGTGGCAAGATCCTGCATGCCTGCGTCAGCCTCGATCACATAGGCGGAATAGGCACCCTGGAAGAAGGCACCTTCGCCCGGGTTCTGCTTGACGAAGCACGAGCCGTTCTTGGTGTTGTAGACATAGGCGGTGCAGCGGTCATTGGTCAGGCACGCGCGCTCGCAGGCCTCGATCGTGGTATCAAAGACGGACGCGATATCCCCCCCCGGCAGGTCCTGCGCCTCGGTCACCACCACGCGGCGGTCGGGAATCAGGTCCTGCGCCGAGGCGAGCCCCGCAAATCCGATAAGTGCTGCCCATACAACGACTTTCAGAAAAGCACGCATCAAGACGCCTCCCAATTCAGTTGCCGGAATAGTCGCATGCAGGGGCCCAAGCTGGCAAGGCTTGCGATACCCGTTCAACGTTAAGCCTTGGTTCATTTTGATCGGGCAGGCTAGTCGCGAATACCCGACCTTTGCTGCGCTGCGAAGGCTGGGCGGAATGCTGAGGTCGGCAGGGGAACGATGGATCTTACCGAACGCCTGATACGGGAAAAGCGCGGCAGGCTGGCCGCCGAACGCCTGCTGGAACAAAAAAGCCGTGAGCTTTTCACCGCGAATGAAAAGCTGTCGATCCATGCGCGGTCCCTTTCCGACCAGATCGTCGAACAGCGCCATGCGGTGCGGTCCGCCCTGTCCGAGGCTGAGGTTCTGAAGGATCAGAACCTGCGCTTTGTCAGCGACCTTGACCGTGCCCATACTGCCGCCGTGATGGCTGAACGCAGGCTTTCGGGCGCAATCAACACGGTGCGCGACGGATTTGCGGTCTTTGACCCCGATCTCAAGCTGGCCACCGCCAATCAGGCCTGGCTGGCCTGGTTGGATGGCCACCCCGTCGCCCCCGGCATTCCCTATGCCGAGGTGCTGGGCATTCTTGCCCGCACCGGCATTCTGGACCTGCAGGGGGAGGCGGTGGAGGGGTTCGTCACCCGCATGTGCGATCGGGTCGAAGCTGACCCGATCGAGTCTGAGACGTTGAAATTCGCTAACGGTACCTGGGTCAAACTGCAGGACCGGCGGGCAGCGGACGGCGATCTGGTGTCACTGGCGGTCGACATCACCGAACAGATGCGGATCTGGGCTGCGATCGAGGTTCTGCCCGACGGCTTTGTGCTTTTCGACAGGGAGGAACGGCTTTTGGCCTGCAATCAGCGCTACCGCGAGATGTTCCCGGACTCGGCCCCGGCGATGTTGCCCGGCACAAGTTTTGATGATCTCTTGCGCTATGGCCTGCGCAACGGCCATGTGCCGGAGGCGGTTGGGCGCGAGGAGGATTGGCTGTCCGACCGACTGATGCAATTCCGCTCTGCCAGCACGGTGGCGGAAACCAGCCTTGCGGGCGGTCGGGTGATCCTGGAATCCGATCACGTCACCCCGGACGGCGGCCGGGTCGGCCTGCGCACCGACATCACGCAATTGCGCGACCAGCAGACCGCGCTAGACGCCGCGCGCAAGGCGGCCGAGGCCGCGAACCGCGCGAAATCGGCGTTCCTTGCCAACATGAGCCATGAGATCCGCACGCCGATGAATGGCGTCGTCGGCATGGCGGAGCTTTTGTGCGACACCGCCCTTACGGAGGAACAGCGCCTGTTTGCCGAGACGATCCGGTCATCAGGCGAAGCGCTTCTGGTCATCATCAACGACATCCTGGACTATTCCAAGATCGAGGCTGATCGACTGACCCTGCGCCCGGAACCCTTTGATTTTGAACGCACCATCCACGAAGTCACCATGCTTTTGCAGCCCCGCGCGCGCGAAAAAGGCATTGACCTGATGATCGACTTCGACATGTTCCTGCCGACCCGCCTTGTCGGTGATCCCGGGCGGTTGCGGCAGATTCTGACCAACCTGATCGGCAATGCGGTCAAGTTCACCGAGGCCGGCCATGTGATGACCAGGGTCGTGGGCGTCGATCAGGACGGTGGCAGTCAGACCCTGCATGTGACGATCGAAGACACCGGCATCGGCATCGCGCCGGAGCATCTGGATCACGTCTTTGGAGAATTCAATCAGGTCGAAGACGAACGCAACCGCAAGTTCGAGGGCACCGGCCTTGGCCTTGCCATCACCCGCCGCCTGATCGAGCTGATGGGTGGCGAGGTCTGGGTCGACAGCGACTTTGGCAAAGGCTCCAGCTTCGGGTTCCGGGTGACGTTGCCGGTGGCCGAGGATGCGGGCCTGATCCCGGTCCCGGTCGAGGTGAAACGCGTGCTGGCAGTGGATGACCAGTTCATCAATCGCACGATTCTGGAACGGCAACTGGCCCCTTGCGGCATTTCGGTCACCCTTTGCCGGTCGGGGAGTGAGGCGCTGGCGCATCTGGCCGCCGATCCGCCGTATGACGTGGTGCTGACCGACCATGCAATGCCGGACATGGACGGGGAGACGCTGTTGGGCCAGATCCGCGCGGCAGGGTTTGACGTGCCAGTGATGCTGCTGAGTTCAAGTCCGATGGGCCTGGGGCTTTCCGCGAAGGACTTTGCCGCGATCCTGCAAAAACCGGTCCTTCGGTCGGACCTTTACCGCCAGCTGCAGGCCATGACCGCGCCGCCCGCCCCTGAACCGGTGGCCGAATCCGCCGTCATCGTCACCGACCAGCGCCAGATGCGGGTGCTGGCGGCCGAAGACAACCGCACCAACCAGTTGGTGTTCCAAAAAATGGTGCGCGACATGGATATTGATCTTGTCTTTGCCGACAATGGCCGGATTGCGGTGGAAAAGTTCCAAAGCTTTCAGCCCGATATAATCTTTATGGACATCTCGATGCCGGAAATGGACGGCAAGGAAGCCGCCTACACGATCCGCGCGCTGGGCGGGGCAGGGACCTCGGTGCCGATTGTCGCCCTGACCGCGCATGCGATGGACGGCGACGCCGAGGATATCCTCGCCGCCGGGATCGACCGATACCTGACCAAACCCCTGCGCAAAACCGCCATTGAGGGCGCGCTGGCCGAGTTTTGCCCCAAGGCTGCTCGCCCGCCAGTCTGCATGGCCGAAGATGCGGCATAACATATTGTGCAGTCTAAGATTTTTCGGCGAAAAATCTTAGACGCCGGGTGGTCTGATGGGCACGGGAGGATCCCAAGTGAGAAAAGCAGACTTTTAACCGGCTTAAGGCAGTTGGGCCTTGACGGCCTACTCCTCGCGCAAAGCGGACAGAAAGGCCGCCCCAAAGCGCTCCAGCTTCAATTCGCCCATCCCCTGGATCGCCGAGAGTTCAGACAGGGTCGAGGGGCGTCGTTCGGCAATCTGGCGCAACGTCGAAGGAGTGCAGGACAGGTATTTGCCGGTGCCATCCTCGCCCCGCGACAGCTCCAGTTGCACCTCGGTCAGCCGGTCGAAAATGGCACCTTCGGGCCGTCCGACCAGCCGCTTGCGCGACGGATGCATCACTTCGGACGCGCCGTTGATCACCGTGAGAAAGTCCGCGCCATAGCTTTCCAGCTTTTTCACCCCAACCCCGGTGATCCCGGCCATCTGGTCCAGATTGGCGGGCTTTTTCTCGGCCATCTCGATCAGCGTCTTGTCGGGAAAGACCACATAAGCCGGCACGTTCTGCACCTCGGCCAGCGCGCGGCGTTTGGCTTTCAGCAGCGACAGCAGCCCCAGATCCTCGTCCGCGACCTGCGCGCGGACGGTTTCACGATCTTCCGCCGCAGTGACAGTGTCGCTGCGCAAGATCACCTGCGCCTCGCCGCGCAGGATCGGGCGGGCTGCTTCGGTCATCTGCAAGGCCCCGTGGCGATCGGTGTCCGGGCGGATCAGATCGCGCCCCATCATTTGCCGGAAAACCGCACCCCAGGCGGGTTTCGACAATTCGCGCCCGACGCCAAAGGTCGGCAACTGGTCATGCCCCCGCTCACGCACCTTGGGCGTGGCCGACCCGGTCAGGATGTCGATCAGATGCCCGGCCCCGAACCATTCCCCGGTGCGCAGGATCGCCGAAAGCGCCTTGCGCACTGCGTCGGTTGCGTCAAACAGCAGCGCCGGACGGTCGCAAAGGTCGCAGTTGCCGCAAGGATCGGCCGCCTCGCCGAAATAGCCCAGCAGGACCTGACGGCGGCATTTCAGCGCCTCTGCCAGCCCCAGAAGCGCGTTCAGGCGGGTGTGGTCGGCGGCCTTGCGGTCGGGGGGCGCGGCCCCTTCGTCGATCTGGGCCCGGCGCAGGCGGATGTCGTCGGGGCCATAGAGCGTCAGGGTTTCCGCCGGAAGCCCGTCGCGGCCGGCGCGGCCGATTTCCTGGTAATAGCCCTCGATTGATTTCGGCAGATCGGCATGGGCAACCCAGCGGATGTCGGGCTTGTCGATGCCCATGCCGAAGGCCACCGTCGCCACCACGATCAGCCCGTCGTCGCGCTGAAACCGGGTCTCGACCCGGCGACGCTCATCCGCCTCCAACCCCGCGTGATAGGCGACGGCGGCATGACCTGCCTGGCCCAAAGCCTGGGCCAGCACCTCGGTCTTGGCGCGGGTGCCGCAATAGACGATGCCCGACTGGCCTTTTCGGGCGGTCGCAAAACGCAGGATCTGCTCGCGCGGCTTGTCCTTGACGGCAAAGGCCAGGTGGATGTTCGGCCGGTCAAAGCCGCGCAGAAAGGTTGCGGGGGTCTGGCCGTCAAACAGCCGGGTGACGATTTCGGTCCGGGTTTCCTCGTCCGCAGTTGCAGTAAACGCGGCCAGCGGCACCTGCAGCGCCTGACGTAAGCCTCCGATCCGCAAGTAGTCGGGGCGAAAGTCATGGCCCCATTGCGACACACAATGCGCCTCGTCCACCGCGATCAGGCTGCACCCCACCCGCCGCAACAGAGCAAGCGTCGCGGGCGAGGCAAGGCGTTCGGGGGCCATATACAAAAGTTTCAGCCGCCCGGCATCAAGGGCTGTGAAAACCTCTTCGGTTTCTTCTTCGGTGTTGCCCGAGGTGAGGGACCCAGCCTCCACACCCACCGCCCTCAACGCCCTGACCTGATCGCGCATCAGGGCGATCAAGGGCGAGATGACCACCGTTACCCCGTCGCGGCAGAGCGCTGGAAGCTGAAAGCACAGCGATTTGCCGCCGCCCGTGGGCATGATCGCAAGCGTGTTTTGGCCTTGAAGGACAGCCGCGACGATCTCGGCCTGACCGGGACGGAAATCCGGAAAGCCGAAGACCGAATGCAGAAGTTCGGCGGCGCGGTCCAAGGTCAGGCGAAGGCGCCGCGGTTGTTTTCCAGGATAACCTGCAGCGAATAAAGGACGATCAGCACGATCAGCGGCGTAAGGTCCAGCCCGCCCATTGCCGGCATTCGTCGCCGGATCGGCGCATAGACCGGCTCCAGCAGACGGTTTAAGCCATACCAAAGCTGCGCCACGAGCGGCTGGCGGATGTTCAGGACCTGAAAGTTGATCAGCCAGCTCATGATGACATGGGCGAAGACGAAGAAGACCGCGATGTTTAGAATCATTGTCAGGATATTGTGTAGCGAGGTCATCTGGCACTCCTTGCCGGTTGCGCCAGAGGTAGCTGCCCGGGGCGGCAAGGGCAATGCCTTCCGCAGCGTTCTGCCTGATCGTTTGGCGTGGCCGGGTCGGCTTTTGGGGCCGGCTGTCGAAGAAACGCCCCTGCGGAAACCTG
>CAIXBE010000587.1 GCA_903917595.1 uncultured Rhodobacterales bacterium | reverse complement strand
CTTGGTTCCGCCGGTGACCGAACCCAGATCGAAATACCGCGGGGGCGCGGGGGATCGGGACGGCGGAGATTTTGCTGCACGTCACCTTGGGGATTGCGGAGGAGAGGGCCGGGCGGACGGTGGGGCGGCTGGGGTTTGTTCGGGTCGGCGGGTCTTATGTGGCCAAGGTGAGGTAGGGGTGTCCACGGTGGACAGCGTTCGTCAGCGCAACAATTTCAGTGGGTTGGGTGTGGGCATTAAGGAATTGAAAACAATTGGCGGAGCGTGAGCAGGGTTTCAGGAGAATCCTGTGAACATGATAACGCCAAGGTTGACAGGCACAACTAGAGCGGAGCTTGATGCGGGTATTGATTGGCAGATTGGCGCGGGGGTTGGATTGGGACATTGGATAGATGCGGGTTTACGCTCGGCAGGTGCGCGCGAGCGGGCGGAGTTTTCGCCGTCCGCTCAGGATCACAGGGGCGGGAAAGAAGGATGCGTGAAATCACGCACCCTACGACTTGCTGAGTGACCCCACAGTGGAAATATGAGACCGGCAACAGATTGAAGGACAAATCTCATGGCTGAGTGCATTGAGTGTGGTGCGAAGATAGGCTTTCTCAATGGCGGTAAAGACGGAAAGTGCGCCCGATGTGCATACGCAGAATACATGCAGGGGCTAGAACTGGCATCCGCTGAACGTACGGGTCAACTGTCTGGGGAAGAAAGCGCTAAGGAAGCGGAAAGGCTTGCTATCGAAACCATCATCCTAACCACAGAAACAGCCTCTAACCTGAAGATCATCCGCAGGGTTGAAGTGATCACTGCGGAATGTGCTTTCGGAATGAACATCTTTAAGGACTTGTTCGCTGGTATCCGTGACATTGTGGGTGGCCGATCTGAAGCAATCCAGAAGACGATGCGAGATGCCAGACGAACCACATTGTTCGAATTGAAGCGTGAAGCCTTCGCTGTTGGCGCTAACGCTGTTGTGGGAATTGATCTAGATTACGTTGAACTATCATCGGCTGGTAGCATGGTCATGCTGGTAGCATCTGGGACAGCAGTAATCATTGAAGAATGATTGCGTCCTGCAAAGGCCCCAGCGAGCCGTAGGGTGCGTGATTTCACACACCACCACCCTCTCCACACGCGCAACGTCTCAAATCCTGTCGCAGCCGGAAATCATCTGCCTTTTTAACCCATGGTGCGTGAAATCGCGCACCCTGCGGGTCAAGTACCGCGCAGATGCCGTGCGGCACTGGAAAGAACGGCGATATCCGCGCCATCTGGGCTTTGGAAAGCAGGATCAACTCTGTCATGGCAGCACCCCCTTGGTGCCATCAGTGAATCAATGACCTGCTGCCACTGCACGCAATTCAAGGCGTCCAGAGCGTGGTGAGTAACTTGGGAACTTTCCCGGTCAATCAAATAATACAACTGAAAGATATGAAGCTGCTTTCGCGACTTCGTTGATCTGCGTCAGTCGCCGAAAGAAAGGCGTATTCTGCATGGCGCAGTCTGAAGAAACGTGCAGGATCGCCTGAAAAGGAGCGCACGATGACCTGCATTGCGTATTCACATGCCGACTTTCTGGGCCATGTGACCCCGCCCGGCCATCCCGAGAGGGTGGAGCGACTGGCGGCGATTGAACGGGCGTTGGCCGCGCTTGCAGTAGAGAGGCGCGACTGCCCGATGGGCTCGGACGCCGACGTCTTGCGCTGTCATCCGGCGCGGTATCTGGAATGGGTGCGCGCGGCGGTCCCGGACAAGGGTTGGGCGCAACTGGATGCGGATACATTCCTGTCGCCGGGGTCCTTTCAGGCGGCGATGCGGGCAGTTGGCGGAATCTGTGCTGCGGTCGATGCGGTGATGAGTGGTGTCGCGAAGACCGCTTTCGTTGCCGGGCGACCCCCGGGGCACCATGCGGAACGTGAGACGGCGATGGGGTTTTGTCTGTTCGGGACGGTGGCCATCGGGGCAAAGCGGGCGCTGGACCATCACGGGCTTTCCCGCGTGGCGATTGTCGATTTCGACGTGCATCACGGCAACGGCACGCAGGATTTGCTGTGGGATGAGGGGCGCTGTCTGTTCGCGTCGTCCCACCAGATGCCGTTTTATCCCGGCACCGGGTCGCCGGGCGAAAAGGGGGCGCATGGGCAGGTGCTGAATGTGCCTTTGCGCACGGGGTCCGGGGGTCACGCGATGCGCGAGGCCTATGAGCGGCTGGTTTTCCCGGTGCTTGCGGCTTGGGGACCGGAGTTGCTGTTGATCTCGGCCGGGTTCGATGCCCATGCGGATGATCCTTTGGCCGGGTTGGAATGGAAGGCGGAGGATTACCGTTGGCTGACCGACCGCTTGTGCGATTTCGCCGGGGGGCGGGTGGTATCGACGCTGGAGGGCGGCTATGATCTGGAGGCGCTGGCGGCCTCTGTTGCCGCGCATGTGGGCGTGTTGGAGGAGCGGAGCCGATGACCGACAAAGCCGTTGAGACGATGAGTTTTGAAGACGCCATGGCCGCGCTGGAGCAGGTCGTGGGGGCCTTGGAGCGGGGCGAAGTGCCTCTGGACCAGTCGATTGCGCTGTATGAGCGGGGCGCGAAGCTGAAGGCGCATTGCGCGGCCAAGCTTGCGGAAGCCGAGGAAAAGGTCGAGCTGATCCGGGCACAGGAAGGCCGCGCTGTCGGCACGACCCCGGCGGAGGGGATGTGAGTTTTTCCGAACGGTTGCAGGCCGATGCTGGTTGGATCGACCTTTACCTGAAACTCAGCCTCGACAAGATGAGGAAGGAGCCGGTGATTGACGCCATGCGCTATGCCGTAACGGGTGGGAAACGGCTGCGCGGGTTTCTGGTTCTTGAAAGCGCACGAATTCACGGGATCGAGCTGGCCTCGTCTATTCCTGCGGCGGCGGCGGTTGAGGCGATGCATGCGTATTCTTTGGTGCATGACGACCTTCCAGCGATGGATGATGACGATTTGCGGCGCGGCCAGCCCACTGTGCATGTCAAGTGGGACGAGGCGACAGCGATTCTGGCGGGCGACGCCTTGCAGGCACTGGCGTTCGAGCTGCTAACCCTCCCCGCCCTTGGTCCTGCCGATCGGCGCATTGCCCTGGTGGCTGGGCTGGCCAAGGCCAGCGGGGCAGAAGGCATGGTGCTGGGTCAGGCACTGGACATCGCGGCGGAAACGGCTTTTCGTCCGCTGACGCTGGAAGAAATCACCGTGTTGCAGGCAGGCAAGACCGGCGCACTGATCGGCTTTGCGGCGGAGGCTGGGGCGGTTCTGGCCGGGGCGGACCCAGTACCGCTGCGCCACTATGCCGCCGCGCTGGGGCTTGCGTTTCAGATCGCCGATGACATCCTTGATGTGACCGGGGACGAGGCCAAGACCGGCAAGCGGGTCGGCAAGGACGCAGGCGCGGGCAAGGCCACGTTCGTGTCGCATCTGGGGCTGGACGGCGCGAAGCTTCGGGCGGCAACGTTGGTGGCTGAGGCCGAGGCCGCCTTGGCCGGCTATGGGATGGGGGCGGCCAACTTGATCGCCGCAGCCCGCTTCGTTATCACGCGCGACACTTGAAGGGCGAGGCAGGCATGACCGACCGACCGAAGACACCGTTGCTGGACCGGGTGCTGGTGCCCTCTGACCTCAAGGCGCTTTCTGACCGGGACCTGCATCAGTTGGCTGGCGAATTGCGGGCCGAGACGATTTCCGCCGTGTCGGTCACTGGCGGGCATTTGGGCGCAGGACTTGGTGTTGTCGAACTGACAGTCGCAATCCACGCTGTCTTTGACTGTCCACGCGACAAGCTGATCTGGGACGTCGGCCACCAGTGCTATCCGCACAAGATCCTGACCGGACGGCGCGACCGCATTCGCACCTTGCGGACCGAAGGGGGCCTGAGCGGCTTCACCAAGCGGTCGGAATCGCCCTATGACCCGTTTGGCGCGGCGCATTCATCGACCTCGATTTCGGCGGCTTTGGGGTTTGCCGTAGCGGCGGACCTTGGCGGCGATCCGGGTGACGCAATTGCGGTGATCGGCGACGGGGCGATGTCGGCGGGCATGGCGTTCGAGGCGATGAACAACGCGGGCCATCTGGGCAAGCGGCTGTTCGTGGTGCTGAACGACAACGAGATGTCGATTGCCCCGCCCGTTGGCGCGCTGTCGGCGTATCTGTCCCGGCTATATTCGGAACCGCCGATGCAGGACCTCAAGCAAGTGGCAAAGGGTATTGTCGGCCTCTTGCCCTCGCCGCTCCAAGAGGGGGCGAAGCGGGCCAAGGAGATGCTGAAAGGCATGGCCGTGGGCAGCACCTTCTTTGAATCGCTGGGGTTTGAATATGTTGGCCCGATTGATGGCCATGATCTGGACCAGCTTTTGCCGGTCTTGCGGACGGTCAAGGCGCGGGCGACCGGGCCGGTGCTGATCCACGTGCTGACCAAGAAGGGCAAGGGCTACGCTCCGGCCGAAGCAGCGCGCGACAAGGGCCATGCGACGGGCAAGTTCGATGTGCTGACCGGGGTGCAGGCCAAGGCGGCGTCGAATGCGCCGTCCTATACGAAGGTGTTTGCTCAGTCGCTGATTGCCGAGGCGGAGCTTGATCCGAAGATCGTGGCCGTGACAGCGGCGATGCCGGACGGGACGGGGTTGGACCTGTTCGCCGGGCGCTTCCCCAAGCGGTTCTTTGACGTCGGGATTGCCGAGCAGCACGCGGTGACCTTCAGCGCCGGTTTGGCCGCGGGCGGGATGAAGCCGTTCTGCGCGATCTATTCGACCTTCCTGCAGCGCGGCTACGATCAGGTCGTGCATGACGTGGCAATCCAGCGGCTGCCGGTGCGGTTCGCGATTGACCGCGCCGGGCTGGTCGGGGCCGATGGGGCGACCCATGCGGGGGCGTTTGACGTCGGCTTCATGGCCACCCTGCCCGGCATGGTGGTGATGGCCGCGGCGGATGAGGCGGAACTGGTCCACATGGTCGCCACCGCCGCCGCGCAT
>CAIXBE010000586.1 GCA_903917595.1 uncultured Rhodobacterales bacterium | reverse complement strand
TGGAACCCCGATCAGCCCCGCACAGTTACATGCGGGGCAAGGACAGGGCCGGTGTTACGGTGGTGATTGGCACGCCAGATCACGCGGAACCCTCCAGTTTGCGGGACAAGGGTGCGCTGATCCGGGACGGGCGTCAAGCGGGGACCACCGCCTCAAGGATATCGCCCGGCTGGCACTCAAGGGCGGCCTGCAAGCGACTGACCGGCGTGCAGTCCAAAAGCAAGGCCGGGTCACTGATGCCCTTTGCAACATCGGCCAAAGCGATCAGCGGCATCAGGACCGATGGGCTGGATCTGCCCGATGCGGCGACCGCCCGCCGCTATGCGCTGACGCCGGCGGATGCGCAGGCGATGCGGGACCTGCAGGTCCAGATTGCAGGGTGGAAGCAGGACGGAACCGCACAAGGGTCGTTTGGTCTTGGCGTCGACGGCTGCGCCACGGGGGCCGGTCCAGTGCCGGATGCGACCGGATCGCTCCTGATCCGGCTTGAAGACAAGGCAGCCTTCCTGCCGCTGATTGATCAGGGGAAACTGGCGGATTTGCTGAGTGCTGCGGCCCTTGCCGCGATCAAACCTTGCAATGGCGCGGAATAAGGCGTACCCGCCCGCCTTCGGTTGAGATTGGCCTCTGCGGATGCTAACCTGACCGCATGGCCCAGCGCGGGGGCCTGACAGTCCGCGCGTGCCCCTGGAGGACATCGTCCTGTCGCATTCTGATCCTGCCACCGGTCTGCCGGTCGGCCCGCGCCCCGAACCCGTTGCCACCACTGGTGCCGATGCGCAAAGCTCTGACGCGCTGTTGGCGCTGATCCTCACGTCCGTAGACGACGACAAGGCCGAGGATGTCGTGCAGATCGACCTGCGCGGTCGGTCTGATGTGGCCGATTACATGGTGATCTGCTCGGGCCGGTCATCGCGGCAGGTCGCTTCAATCTCGGAAAAGCTGGCCGACCGGCTAAAGCACGAGATGCAGATGGTCGTCCGCATCGAAGGCAAGGAAACCGGCGACTGGGTGCTGATCGACGCGGGCGATGTGATCGTCCACGTCTTCCGCCCCGAGGTTCGCGAGTTCTATCAGCTTGAAAAGATGTGGCTACCGGGCGGATCGGCGTCGCTTGGCGACTATGTGGCCGAGGCCTGATGCGGCTTCACCTCTGCGCTGTCGGTCGCCTGCGGGCCGGACCCGAACGCGCACTGGTGGATGACTACCTGTCCCGCACCGACCGGACCGGGCGGCCTTTGGGCCTTGGTCCGGTGACCGAGCATGAGGTCGAAGACAAAAAGCGCGGCGGTATGTCTGCCGAAGGCCTGCTTTTGGCCAAGGTCGTGCCCGACGGTGCAGCGCTCTGTGTGCTGGATGAGCGCGGCAAGACCCTATCCAGCCCCGAGTTTGCACAAGCCCTTGCCACTTGGCGCGATGCCGGGCGGCAGGACGCGGCCTTCGTGATCGGCGGTGCGGATGGGGTGGACCCAGCCTTGCGGCAGCGCGCCGATCTGATGATCAGCTTTGGCCAGATGGTCTGGCCGCACATGCTGGTCCGGGTGATGCTGGCCGAACAGCTGTACCGCGCGGCGACGATTCTGTCAGGATCGCCCTATCACCGGGTCTGAAGTGTGCACGCCCACCCTCCTCGTTCGACTTCGTCTCCTCGTCGGCAGATCAGCGAGGAGTGACGAAGTCATCGACAAGCGGCCCGTCGCAGGCCGATCCTTTCGCAGGCCGATCTCTTGGGTCGCCTTGCGGGCCAGGGCTGCAGCCGGCAGGAGTTAAGAACTCCCTAACGTCCACAGCCAAGCCATTGAAATCCCATGCGATGCCAAAGTTGTCCACTGTGGACAGGCCTCTGGCAGCCGGGTTCAGACCAGCCCTTCCTTGCGGAACAATTCCTTCAGGTCTGCCTCGGGCCGCGCCCCGAAATGACTGATCACCTCGGCCGCCGCAACGCAGCCCATCCGACCCGAAATCTCCAGCGACTGCCCCGTCGCCAGACCGTACAGGAATCCCGCCGCGAACTGGTCGCCTGCGCCGGTCGCATCCACGGGACCCACCCTTTTGACCGGGACCACCGCCTGCTCATCCCCCCGCACGATGATCACGTCATGCCCCGACCGCGTGCAGGCAATCAGCCCCGCATCCGCCGTCGCCTGCTCCAGCGCCGCCGAAAGGTCGCACTGATACAAGGAGCACCATTCGTGTTCGTTCCCGATCGCGTAATCCAGCGATTTGACCAACCGCCGAAAGTCATCGCGATGCCGGTCGACGCAGAACGGGTCGGACAGCGAAATCCCCGCCTTGCCGCCTGATCGGTGGCACAGCTCCACAGCGCGTTCAAACGCCTGCTTGCCCTTGGGCTTGTCGTAAAGATAGCCCTCAAGGAAAAGGATCTCGGCGCTGCCCGCGACGGTATCCGACACGTCGTCAGGCCCAAGCTCGGACGATATCCCAAGATAGGTGTTCATCGACCGCTCACCATCCGGCGACACAAAGATCATCGACCGCGAGGTCGGCAGTTCGCCCCCCGGAACCGGCGGGTTGACGAAATCGGTGCCCTCTTCGGCCATGGAGCGGGCGTAGAATTTGCCCAGCGCATCGTCATGCACCCGCCCGATAAAGGCAGTCGTCAGCCCAAGGCTGCCAAGCCCCGCCAGCGTATTGGCGACCGACCCGCCGGGGGCCTGCTGGCGGTTGGTCATGCCAGCATAGAGCATCTCGCCCCGCTCACGCTCGACCAGTTGCATGATGCCTTTCTGGATCCCCATCAGGTCCAGATAGCTGTCGTCGGCGGTGGAGAACACGTCGACGATGGCATTGCCGATGCCGACAACCTGATAGGACTTCATGGCAGTTTTTCCTCGTATTGGCACCAGTCCCTGATCGGGCAGATGCCGCATTTCGGTGCGCGCGCAGTGCAGATATACCGGCCATGCAGGATAAGCCAGTGGTGTGCGTGGTGCTGGTATTCGGCGGGAATGTTATCCTCGATGGCGCGCTCGACGGCGATCTCGTCCTTGCCGGCGCAGATACCGGTCCGGTTGCCGACGCGGAAGATATGAGTGTCGACGGCCTGCGCCGGGTGGTGAAACCACATCGACAGGACCACATTAGCGGTCTTGCGGCCGACACCGGGCAGGGTGGTAAGGGCGGCGCGGGAACTTGGCACCTCACCGCCGAAATCGTCGATCAGCAGCCGCGAGAGTTTGATGACGTTCTTCGCCTTGTTGCGGAAAAGGCCGATGGTCTTGATGTGCTGGATCAGGGCCTCTTCCCCCAAGGCCAGCATCTTTTCCGGCGTGTCGGCGATCTGGAACAGCTTGGCGGTGGCCTTGTTGACGCCCACATCGGTTGCCTGCGCCGATAGGGCGACCGCAACGACAAGGGTGAAAGCGTTGGTGTGGCGAAGCTCGCCCTTAGGCTCGGGTTCGGCCTCGGCAAAGCGCGCGAAGATCTGTTTCAGGATCGGATAGGGAAGTTGCTTTGTCATGGTGCCATGCAGCACGAAACCGGGGCGGGCGACAAGCCGCAGGAAACGGGTCGAAAAAAATGAGGCGGCGGGTTAGTTATTGGATCGCTCATCAAGCCTTGCAGCTTTCTTTGCTGCTTTTGGCCCAGCGAAGAAGCCCGCAAGGGCTGTTGAGCGGCCGCGAGTTCAGGAGAGTGCCATGACCGACCAGTCCCCCGCCTATCACTACCAGGTGATCGCTCGCGCGCTGCAGGTGATCGATGCTGGCGGCCCGGCTCTGACGCTGGACGACCTTGCAGCAAAGATGCGGATGAGCCCGGCGCATTTTCAGCGGCTGTTCAGCAGTTGGGTCGGGGTCAGCCCGAAGCGCTATCAGCAATATCTGACGCTTGGCCATGCCCGCAAACTGCTGGCCGAACGCCATACGATGCTGGCGGCGGCGCATGAGACTGGGCTGTCGGGCGCCGGGCGGCTGCACGATCTGTTCCTGACTTGGGAGGCGATGTCGCCCGGCGACTATGCCCGGGGCGGCGAGGGGCTGGACATCCGCTGGGGCTGGTTCGAAAGCCCCTTTGGTCCAGCGCTGGTGATGGCCACCGCCAAGGGCATCTGCGGCATCGGTTTTGCCGACGAAAAGGGTGCCGACTCCGCGATGGACGACCTGGTCAGCCGCTGGCCCAAGGCGCAGTTTGTCGAGGACCCGATGGCAATCCGGCCTCTCGTCGATGCGGCCTTTAGTGGCAAGGCGACCGAGCTTCACCTGATCGGTGCCCCCTTCCAGATCAAGGTCTGGGAGGCGCTGCTGACAATCCCGACCGGCCACGTCACGACCTATGCCGATATCGCCGGGGCGATTGGACATCCGTCCGCAAACCGGGCCGTCGGAACGGCGGTCGGGCGCAATCCGATCAGCTTTCTTATCCCCTGCCACCGCGCCCTGCGTCGGGACGGCGGGCTTGGCGGCTATCACTGGGGCCTGCCGCGCAAACGCGCGATGCTGGCTTGGGAGGCCGCGCGCACCGATCTGTGATGGGCGGAAGCCTGCCGACCAAGCCTGTGCCGGGCCAGGGGCTATAAATTCCCCCCGCGCGCTGTTATAAGGTGTCACGAGCCCGGAACGGGCCGGAACCTCGAGGCGAGAGCAAAATGATGATGAAGACCCCCCTGATCCTGGCCGTGGCCAGCACTTTGGCACTGACGGCATGCGTCGATCCCAATGCCTATCCCAATGACCCGAACGCCCGCGCCCGCAATGGTGCGATCATCGGCGGGCTTGTCGGTGCGGTCGCGGGCGCTTCGGTGTCGGATGGCGACGACAAGCTGAAGGGTGCCCTGATCGGCGGTGCCTTGGGCGCGGGCACCGGTGCATTGATCGGCGGAGACCTTGACCGGCAGGCAGCGGAACTGCGCGGCTCGTTGAGCTCGAACATCTCGGTCACCAACAATGGCGATTATCTGGTCGTCAACATGCCGCAGGATCTGCTGTTCGCCGTGGACAGCGCCACGGTGCGGTCGGACCTGACCTATGACTTGCGCACGGTTGCCGCAAGCCTGTTGAAATACCCCAACAGCCGGATCGAAGTGATCGGCCACACCGACAACACCGGCACCGCTGCCTACAATCAGGACCTGTCGCAGCGTCGCGCGGTGTCGGTCTCGGGCGTGTTGCGCGAAAGCGGCGTGCCGGGCGGGCGTCTTTCGGCTTACGGTCGTGGCGAGGACCAGCCGATCGCGTCGAACCTGACGCCCGAAGGCCGCGCGCAGAACCGCCGGGTCGAGATCATCATCCGCCCGATCAACTAAACGGTTAGAGCCTTAACAAGGAAAACGGGGCCAGATCATCTGGCCCCGTTTTTCGTTGTTCCGTCGTCCGCGCAAAGAAAAACCGGCAGACCCTAAAGCCTGCCGATTCAAGGTCATTGCAGGTTGTGTCAGTGCAGCTTTGTTTCGACCTGCGCAATCGCGGCGTCGATGGAAGCCGAAGCCGCATCTGCGGTCATCTGCTTGGCAAGCACATCACCTGCCGCAGCGACAGCAATCGACACGGCCTGTTCGCGCACCTGACGGATTGCCGAGGCTTCGGCAGAAGCGATCTGCTCGGTCGCGGCGATCAGTCGACGGGCAATCGCGTCCTTGAGCTCGGCCTTGGCGGCGGCGGCAGCGGCCATCGCCTCGTCTTTGGCGGCGCTCACGATGCGGTCAGCCTGCTCCTGCACTTCCTTCTGGCGACGCTCATAGGTCGCGAGAATGGCCTTTGCCTCTTCCCGCAGGCTTTTGGCCTCATCCAGATCGGACTTGATCGACGCCGCGCGGGCGTCAAGCATGCCGGTCAGCTTGCCCGGAACCTTCATGTAGACCAGAAGGCCGATGAAGGCGATGAACGCGATCAGAACCACGAAGTTGGTGTTCTGCAGCGAAAAGAACGGCCCCGAAGCTGCCAAGGCGGGCGAGCCGAGAAGCGACAGAAGGATGGAAAGTCGTTTCATCGCCTTACCCTTTCAGCCGTGCAGTGACAGCAGCCTTGACCGCAGTCGCATCCGCGCCGCCGCCCAGAACGGCCACCAGTTCGGCAGCAACGTCACGGGCAACTTCGGACACGGCAGCCGCAGCGCCATCACGGATTGCGGCGATGGTCTTTTCGGATTCGGCAGCCTTGGCGGAAATTTCCACGTCGGCTTTGGCAATCGCCACGTCCAGATCTTTCTGAATCGCGGTTTTGGCCTGCGCCACGATCTTGGCTGCCTCGGTCCGCGCGTTGGCAAGCGCGTCCTGATAGGCCTTTTCGGCGGTGACCGCCTTTTGCTTCAGCTCTTCCGCCGCAGCAAGGTCGTTGGTGATCGTGCTTTTGCGGTCCGCCAGCACCGCGCCAATGCGCGGCAGGGCGATGCGCGACAGCACCAGATAGATCACGACCAGCGTGACCAGAAGCCAGAAGATCTGGTTCGGCCAGGTCGCGAAATCCAGCTGGGGCATGCCCGCAGCTGCTTCGGCCTCACCATGCGTTTCGGTTGCCATGTCGTCTCTCCTTGGCCTTGGGAACCGGGGCCAGCCCGCAGGCCGGCCCGGATATCAGGTCGTAAGGATCAGACTGCGAACATGAGCAGAAGAGCGATCAGGAACGAGAAGATGCCCAGTGCTTCGGCGAACGCGATGCCGACGAAGAGGTTGGCCATCTGGCCCGGTGCTGCCGACGGGTTGCGCAGGGCACCCGACAGGAAGTTGCCGGCAATGTGGCCCACGCCGATGCCAGCGCCGCCCAGACCCATCGTTGCCAGACCGGCGCCGATGAATTTGCCCATTTCTGCGATATCGCCTTCCATTTGGTAGCTCCTTTTTGGAATTGGCTGAAAGTTTGGTTCGAACCTTAGTGGTGTGCTTCGCCGACGGCGTCGCGCAGATACACGCAGGTCAGAATGGTGAAAACGTAGGCCTGAACGGCTGCAACCAGCAGCTCAAGACCGTAAATGGCGGTGATCGCAGCAATCGGCACGACCGACGCTACACCCATGGCCCCCGCAAACCCGGCGAAGACTTTGATCACGGCGTGACCGGCCATCAGGTTGCCGCCAAGACGGATGGAGTGCGACAGCGGGCGCACGAAGTAAGAGATAAGCTCGATCAGGGCCAGGATCGGCCGCAGGATCAGCGGTGCCGAGGAAACCCAGAACATCGACAGAAAGCCGGTGCCCTTGCGGTAGAAACCAACCAACGTGACGGTCAGGAACACCATCATCGCCAGCACGGCGGTCACCGCGATGTGAGAGGTGGTGCTGAACGACATCGGGATCAGGCCCAGCATGTTCGACATGAAGATGAACAGGAAAACCGTCATCACATAGGGGAAGAATTTCAGGCCTTCATGGCCCGCAACGTCTTCGACCATCTTGTGGATAAAGCCGTAGAACAGCTCGGCTACTGACTGGCCGCGCGACGGGACAATGGCCCGGCGACGGGTCGACAGGACCATCAGCGCCACGACGCACAGAACGGCAATCGCCATCCAAAGGGTGACGTTGGTCGGGGTATACCATTCGATGGGGCCGTGGCCGAACAGCGGCTTGACGACAAACTGATCCATCGGATGGATTTGCAGTCCGCCAGCAGCGTGTTCCTCAACGGTCGTCGCCATCGTCAGTTCCCTTCGCCCTTTGCGGCCGCTGCCGCCTGCTTTTGTCCCAGTTCCCTGGCCGTGCCCAGCATCGTCTTGATGCCTGCGGCAAAGCCCAAGAGCGAGAAGATGATCAGGAAGATCGGGAGCGTGCCCAAAAGCGCGTCGATCCCGTAACCGATCGCGGTTCCCAGCATGATGCCGGTGGCCAGTTCGATTACCATCCTCCAGGCCAGCTCGCCCTGCGAGAAACCCTTGGCTGTCGAGGAGATCTTCACCGGTTCCACCCCTTTCACCTTCGCAAGCCGCGCTTCAAGGTCGCGCAGCCGGTCAGGATCGGGTTCGGACGCCATGTTTCGGCCCCTTTGCAGTCGGGCGGAAACTACGCAGCGGGGGTGTAAGAGTCAAGTCGTTAGGAATTCTGTTAAGGCATTGATATATATTCGTAATATGGCGTGGAGGGTGGGGGCCGTGGCGACATTGATGGCGATCTTATATTCAACCTTGCGGTTGACGATCCTCGGGGTGCAATGAATAGTCCCCTAATGACTGATCCACTTGATAGCATCTTTTCAGCACTGGCTGACCCGACGCGGCGGGCGATCCTGGCCATGCTGCTGGAAGATGACATGGCGGTCACCGATGTCGCCGAACCCTTTGCGGTCAGTCTGGCGGCAATCTCAAAGCATCTAGGCGTTTTGGCCGACGCGGGCCTGATCACGCGCGAACGCCGGGGGCGGGTGATCTGGTGCAAGCTTGAGCCTGATTCGATGCGGGCGGCGACGGTCTGGATTCAGGGTTTTGGTCAGTTCGAGCCGCTAGACCTGGATGAGTTCGAGCGATTCTTGGAAATGGAATTCGAGGAACGGCAGGATTAACCCTTTTTTCAGCGGTTGATGCAACCATTGCGGAGCGTTGTGAGGGCTTGGGAAACGATCTGTTCCATTTCTGTGGCAACTTACCACAACTTGAGTCATTATTTGCCACAGTCCTGCCCCGCTTCCCACCGATTGTGGGCCAACAGCAAAGGGACCGACCCTATGAAAAAGAAACCGAACCTGCTGCAGAGGATGGGGATCTC
>CAIXBE010000585.1 GCA_903917595.1 uncultured Rhodobacterales bacterium | reverse complement strand
GGTTTGCCGTTCAGACGCACAAGGTTCGACTTGCCGCCGTGCCCGACGTGAAACTGGTGCGACTGCGGATCATAGGCAATCGCCGCATGCTGCTGACGAGAAATCGCCATATCCCCAAAATCCAGCGCAACCGTCTGGTCCGAACCACGCCCAATCTGAGATACGCCCTGAGAAAGGGCAAAGGCCGCCCCACGACCGGGACCTTCCTTGATAATCAACCAGCCCGTCGGATAGACGACAATATTGGCCTTTGACACCGTCTGGCCAGATTCCTCCATCCGCCCCTCATCAAAGAGTGGAACTACAGCTGCCGCCTGCGGTTCGAAGCCGAGGACGCGGGTCTTGGTCCGGCTTGGACGGCGACGCGGGCCTGCATCAACTTCTGGTTCAGGTGGTGGTGGCTGGGAAGCAACCGGGCCATCCTCGAGTTCCCAGATGCTGACCGATGATTCCGGGTCGCTCTTGGCAACGTAGGCGTTGCTGGCGGTCAAGGTCAGAACATCGGACGATGAATCGCTGAGCTTGGGGAATCGCCCCAAGGCGGCGCCCTCACCAATAGAGGCCTGTTCGATTGCGGCCTTTGTGGCCTTGATCTGCTCTGACTTTGGCTCACGGAATTTAGCAGCCGGCTGGCGTCCCTTAGGCTTGCGACGCAAGAGCCAATCAACAAAGCTCATTCTCTATTCTCCCGCCCCGCTACAGCCGCAGGGTCTCTGCCTTTTCGGACCGCACCGGCCTTCGAAAGTCCGGGTAACGGGAAGATCCAACCGGGCGCCACAAGCCGGGCCAACTACCTGTTCACCTGACCTTACCCTTGGCTCGCAGTCAGTGTCCGCTGACTGCGGGTTTTGGGCTGACAGCCTTCAATCCCTATTTTTCTTAAGTCTCGATATTCCTAGACTTTGGCCAAAAAGTGAAACGAATTCGGCCATTTCACGTTTCCGGGGATAAAAACCCTACCTAGGAAACGCGTTGAACGACGTAATTTGCAAGCTCGGATAGCGTGGTCCGCAGATCATTCGCCGGTAGGTTGTTCAGGGCCTGACGGGCTCGCTCTACCCACATCAGGGCAGATTTGCGAGCATATCCGATCGCATCATGTGCGGCCAGAAGGGCCATTGCACGTTCAAGATCGCCCTCATGCTGATCGCCCTTTTCGATAACCCGGACCCAGAAGGCGCGATCTTCAGCGCTGGCAAGTGCCACGGCGCGGATCACGGGCAACGTTAGTTTGCGTTCGCGAAAGTCATCGCCGGTGTTCTTGCCAATTACGGCGCTGGTGCCGCCGTAGTCCAGAATGTCATCGACAATCTGGATGGCAATCCCTAGCGCGTCGCCATAGTCAAACAGCGCGCGCAACTGGTCATCCGGCGCGCCGGCGATCACGCCGCCAACTTCAGTCGCTGCGGAAAAGAGGGCCGCCGTCTTGCCGCGAACAACCTGCAGATAGATAGTCTCATCGGTCCGGAGGTCCTGTGCAGCGGTAAGCTGCAGAACTTCGCCCTCGGCAATCGTAGCCGAGGCGTTGGCCAGGATGTCCAGAACCCGCAGGCTGCCGGTTTCGACCATAAGCTGAAAACTGCGGGAAAAGAGATAGTCGCCGACCAGAATCGAGGACTTGTTGCCCCAAAGGATATTGGCGGTCTGACGCCCGCGCCGGCGGGCGCTTTCATCGACCACGTCGTCATGCAGCAGCGTTGCCGTGTGGATGAATTCGACTGTCGCGGCAAGTTTGACGTGATCGGATCCAGTGTAACCAAGCATCCGCGCGGCGGCCAGTGTCAGCATCGGGCGCAGCCGCTTGCCGCCAGCTTCGATAAGATGCGCCGTCACCTCCGGGATGCGGGGCGCGTGCTTGCTGGCCATCCGCGCGCGGATCAGAAGATTTACCGCCTCCAGATCATCCGCCAGCAGGTCGGCCAGCAGGTCAGGTGCCGGTATTTTCGCTGATGTGTCGGAGCCGTCCTTGCCTGTGCCGTCCATGCCTGCCCTGCACCCTTGCCCCCGCGCCGGTGGCAGGGTTAACCTTATGTCATGAAGGAGCTTCTGCGCACGACCGACCCGACCGTGATCGCCTTTGCCACGCACCTTCTGTCGGGCGAGGGTATAACGGCCTTTCCGCTGGACGTCCACATGAGCATCCTGGACGGCAGTCTGGGAATCTTGCCGCAGCGGTTAATGGTGGCCGACCGCGACCATTTTCTGGCAACGGCAATCATGCGTGACAACGACATCCTGACGAGCCTTTGATGTTCCCGGACGATCAGCTTTCGGATGACAAGTTTCTGGGTGGTCGTCTGCGGCTTTTGCAGCCGTTGAAAGGCTATCGCGCGGCGACCGACCCGGTGCTGCTTGCGGCGGCCTGCCCCGCGAAGTCCGGGGAAGCCGTGCTGGATCTTGGGTGCGGCGTCGGGGCGGCGGCGCTTTGCCTTGGGCTAAGGGTCCCCGGGCTGGTGCTGTCCGGGCTGGAGCTTCAGCCGGGCTATGCCGACCTTGCCCGGCGCAACGCCGACCGGAATGGAATCGGGCTTGATGTGCATGACGGCGACCTTGCGCAGATGCCAAAATCGCTGCGCCGGGACTTTGACCATGTGATCACGAACCCGCCCTATTACCCGCAGGGGGGCAGTCCTTCGCCTGTCGAAGGCCGGGCCACCGCGATGCAGATACAAACGCCACTGTCGCACTGGGTCACCGCTGCATGTCGCCGTTTGGCTCCGGGCGGGTGGCTGACGCTGATCTGTGGCGCGGATGCTGTGCCCGAAGTGCTCTCATCGCTGGCGCCAAAGCTTGGGTCTGCTGCCATTCTGCCCCTTGCCGCACGTGAAGGACGGCCGGCGCTGCGGGTTCTGATTCAGGCGCGCAAGGGTGGCCGCGCACCGTTCCGGCTGCTGGGACCCTTGATCCTGCATCGGGGGCCAGCCCATGACGGCGATCGCGAAGCCTATACCCCTCAGACCAGCGCGGTGTTGCGCGACGGCGCGGACCTTACGGCGCATTTTCGCTGAATTTTTCGCACCGTCGGGTCACAGAACTGTAACAGTTGATGACAGACGCAAACTTTCGTGGTGCACTGGTTTGGTAGGCAACCGAGGAGGATTACGATGACGATCGCTTCGCATCTGGTGGAACTGCGCAAAAAGCATGATGCCCTCACGGAAATGGTCGAGCAGGCCCATCGCATCCCCGGCGGGGATGATCTGAAGATCGCCGATCTCAAAAAGCAGAAACTGCGTCTGAAAGAGGAAATCGCCCGGCTTAGCCAGCACTAGATTTCTGTTCGCCAGTTAGCGCGGCAAGGGCTGCCCCGCCCGCAATAAGAATTGCGGCGGCGGCGATGGTCCAGCTTGGTCTGGCGATTCCCGCGGCGATCAGGGCAAGAGTCGACAACAGGGGCGCGGCATAGGACGCGACGCCAAGCAGTTGGATGTCGCCACGCTTCATGCCGACGTCCCAGGTGAAAAAGGCCGCGCCGACCGGCCCGATGCCCAGTGCGACAATCGCCCACCAGCCGGTGAAGGATTCGGGCCAGACTGTCGTCTCCAGCGCCAGATGGCAGACAACCGAAAGCGCCGCCGTTGCCAGACAAAAGACCGTCACGCTTTCGGTAGGCACATCGCCAAGTTTTCGTGACAAGACCGAATATCCGGCCCAGGTGACTGCGCACAGAAACGCAAGTAGAAGGCCAAAGGCGGAACTCTCGCCCCCACTTTCACCGCCAAGCACGATCAGCGCGGCCCCAGCAAAGGCCACCAGCGCGCCCACCACATGCGGCGCGCGCAACCTTTCGCCCGGCAAAAGGCCGGACAGCAGGACGATGAACAGCGGCCAAAGATAGGCGATCAGGCCGGTTTCGGCGGTCGGTGACAACCGAAACGCTGTGAAATAAAGTAGATGGTATCCGAAAAGCCCAAGCGTTCCAAAGGCATAGACCTTCCAATTTACGCCCCGCAGCACGGCAAAGCCGCGACGCAGGGTCCAGGCCAGCCCAATTAAGCCGCCGATGCCAAAGCAGATTGCGTTCAACTGAAGCGGCGGCACCGGCGCGCTGCCAATGGTGAACAGCGCCAGCAGCGCCCACATCAGGACGGCCGAAAAACCGATCAGTGTCGCTTTGCTTTTTGTCATTCTGGCGGGTCCGGCCTACGCTTCGAAGACTGGTTCCTGCATGACAAATGACGAAACGTCCAGTTCCGTTCCGGGCCTGAAAGGTCAGGCCCGGAACTGGTGCCCGTCAGACGACGAACTGCCCGCCATTCGCACTGATGGTGGAGCCGGTAATAAAACCGGCCTCCTCGCTGGCCAGAAAAACCACGATCCGGGCGATTTCCTCGGGCTCGCCCAGACGGCCAACCGGGATCAGCGGGATGATGCGTTCGTTCAGCACCTTTTCGTCGATGGCCTTGACCATCTCGGTCGCGATGTAGCCGGGGCAGATCGCGTTCACAGTGATCCCGGCGCGCGCGCCTTCCTGGGCCAACGCCTTGGTAAAGCCGAGGTCCCCGGCCTTGGCCGCGGAATAGTTCGCCTGCCCCGCCTGACCCTTTTGCCCGTTGATCGAGCTGATGTTGACCACCCGCCCGAATTTGCGATCTCGCATGCCCGACCACAGGGGGTGCGTCATGTTGAACAGGCCGGAAAGGTTTGTGTCGATCACTTCCTTCCACTGTGCCGGGGTCATCTTGTGGAACATCGAATCGCGGGTGATGCCGGCGTTGTTGACCAGCACGTCAATCGGGCCAACCTCGGCCTCGACCTTGGCGATGCCCGCGGCGCAAGCGTCATAGTCGGCCACCGACCATTTGAAGGCCGGGATGCCAGTTTCCTTGGTGAAAGCGGCCGCAGCCTCGTCGTTTCCGGCGTAGTTCGCGGCCACCGTGTAGCCCGCCGCCTTCAATGCGACCGAAATCGCCGCCCCAATCCCGCGCGACCCGCCCGTTACCAATGCCACCCGTGCCATGCCCTGTTTCCTCCTGAGGTATGCCTGTGTATGCCGTTGAAACCTTGTTACCGAAATGGAAAAAGGCGCGCAACATTATTGCGCGCCCTTTCCCTCAAACTGTGACGCGCCGCCGTTTGACACCGCGCTGACCGTTAGGCCCGCTCAAGGCACATCGCGACACCCATGCCGCCGCCGATGCACAGGGTTGCAAGACCCTTTTTCTTGTCCGAACGCGCCATTTCAAACAGCAGCGTATTCAGGATGCGCGCGCCCGAGGCACCAATCGGATGGCCGATGGCAATCGCGCCGCCGTTCACGTTCACAATCGCCGGGTCCCAACCCATGTCCTTGTTCACGGCACAGGCTTGCGCAGCAAAAGCCTCATTCGCCTCGACCAAGTCCAGATCGCCGACCTTCCAGCCCGCTTTGGTCAGGGCCTTGCGGCTGGCGTGGATCGGGCCGACGCCCATGATGGACGGGTCAAGCCCGGCGGTCGCGTAGGACGCAATTCGCGCCAGAACCTTCAGACCGCGCTTGGCAGCCTCCTCCGCGGTCATCAGCACCACCGCCGCCGCGCCGTCGTTCAGGCCGGATGCGTTCGCCGCCGTCACCGAGCCGTCCTTGACGAAGGCCGGGCGCAGTTTTGACATGCTCTCCAGCGTCGCGCCGTGACGGATGTATTCGTCCTGATCAACCACGATGTCGCCCTTGCGGGTCTTGACCGTGAAGCCGATGATTTCGTCCGCGAACTTGCCGGCCTTCTGCGCGGCTTCGGCCTTGTTCTGGCTGGCCAAGGCAAAGGCATCCTGCATGTCGCGGGAAATCTGCCACTGGTTGGCGACGTTCTCGGCGGTCTGGCCCATGTGATAGCCGTTGAACGCGTCCCAAAGGCCGTCCTTGATCATGCTGTCGATGAAGTTCAGATCGCCCATCTTTTGGCCCGACCGCAGGTGCGCGACATGCGGGGACAGCGACATGCTTTCTTGTCCGCCCGCGACCACGATCCTAGAGTCACCCAAAGCCACATGCTGTGCGCCCAGCGCAACCGCCCGCAGGCCCGAGCCACAAACCTGGTTCAGCGACCAGGCGCTGGCCTCTTTCGCAAGGCCGGCCTTGATATGGGCCTGACGGGCCGGGTTCTGTCCCTGACCAGCGGTCAGCACTTGGCCAAGAATGGTCTCTTCAACTTCGGCCTTATCGATGCCCGCGCGCGCCACCACGGCTTCGATCACGGCAGCGCCAAGATCATGCGCTGGCGTGGTGGCAAAAGCGCCGTTGAAACTGCCAACGGCGGTACGTCCCGCCGCCACGATTACGACATTGGTCATCTGGATCCTCGCTCGCTTTACCCTGCGGCACGAGGGGATCGCGCCGCGTTACCCATGCCCTAGTCGGATAAGGTGACAAGCGCAAGAATCTTGGCATTCCCGGCACATTCCCTGCGCGAATCCGCCGCGTCGCGCCACCTTTCCGGTCCGGGTCCCGGTTTGGTTCATGCGGTCTCGGCGATCAGATCCGGTCGCCCGTGACGGAAGGCGCGAAAGTCCGGCGTGACGGTCGGCGGCCCGAACAGATAGCCTTGCAGGCAACCAACCCCGGCGTCGCGCAACCAGTTCGCCTCACCCTCGGTTTCGACGGCTTCAGCGACGACATACATCTCAAGCGCTTGCGCGATGGCGATGGCCGCCCGGGCAACAGCCTGACGGTCGGGCGATTCGTCAACATTCTTCACCAGAGCACCGTCGATCTTGGCGATTTCAAAGCGCAGCTCACGCAAAAGCCGAAGCGAAGTGAGGTCCGCGCCGAAATCATCAAGGGCAAAGACGATGCCATGGTCCCGCATTTCGGTCATGAAGGGTTTCAGGACATCCGGCACCTGCAGGGTCGAGGATTCGGTGATTTCAAGGATCAGGTTGCGGCCCAGCCGGGGCGAATCGCGCAGCGCCTTGCGCAGGATGTTGGCCCAGGGCCGGTAACCGACCGACCTTGCCGACATGTTGATCGACACCCTTATCTGCGGATTGCGCTGAAGCGCCATCAGCCCCATTTGCAGGGCTGCGCAGTCGATGTCCCGACCCAGTTGGTTCTGTTCGACCGCGCCCATGAAATCGCGCGCAGGGATCACCTGATCGCGCTGGTTCAAAAGCCGGATGAAGCCTTCGAAAAAGCCGATCATCGACGGGTCGGCGGCATAGACCACCGGCTGAAAGGCCAGCCGCATCCGCCGTTCTTTCAGCGCAAGGGTGACCATCGACATCGTCTCACGGTCCTGCGCCGAAATGGCGGCGTCGAACGGGCTGGCCAGCGCGGGATCGCGGTCGAATTTCGAAGTCTTTGCTTCCGGCATGAAACTCATCCGCATCCCCTTCGGCCAAATGGTCTGTCGACAACCTAGGCTCGCATGGGTAAACGGGAGACTAAGATTCCCATTTTGTTCTAATTGTCCACAGTTCTCAGGGATACGCAGAAATGGCCGGATTTGACCCTCCCACACGCTGCCCATGGTGCGGCACTGACCCGCTTTATGTCAGCTATCACGACGATGAATGGGGTCGTCCCGAACGCGATCCGCGCAAGCTGTTCGAACTGCTGATCCTGGAAAGCTTTCAGGCCGGGCTGGCCTGGATCACCATCCTGCGCAAACGCGACGGCTTTCGCGCGGCGTTTCAGGGGTTTGATCCCGCGCTGCTGGCCACATGGGGTGAGCCAGAGGTGCAAAGGCTGCTGGCAAACCCCGCAATCGTCCGGCATCGCGGCAAGATCGAAGGCACCATCCGCGGCGCGCAGGCCTTTCTGTGGATCGAGGCGGCACAGGGTTTTTCGCCCTTCCTGTGGTCGTTTGTGAATGGCCAGACGTTGCAGCGCCACGCAAAGACAATGTCGGACATCCCGGGCCATTCCCCTGAATCTCTGGCCATGTCTAAAGCGCTGAAGCGTGAAGGCTTCAACTTTGTCGGCCCGACCATCACCTATGCCTTCATGCAGGCGGCCGGGCTGGTCAATGATCACCTTGTCACTTGCCTAGCGCGGGAAAGGCAGACCTGACCCCCTTGGCCTTTTGGCGCGCAATCGCCATATAAGGGCAAACATTCGATGGGGGCACCATGCTGGGTCTGGGCGATAAACCGCAAGCCGATCTGATCAAGGACGTGACCGAGGCAAGTTTCATGGCCGACGTGATCGAGGCCAGTCGCGAAACGCCGATCATCGTCGATTTCTGGGCAACATGGTGCGGTCCGTGCAAGACGCTTGGGCCGATGCTTGAGGCGGCGGTCAAGGCTGCTGGCGGCAAGGTGCGGATGGTCAAGGTCGATGTCGACAAGAACCAACGCATCGCGGCACAGCTGCGCATCCAGTCGATTCCCACCGTATACGCCTTCTGGCAGGGTGCGCCGGTCGACGGGTTTCAGGGCGCTGTGCCTGCGTCAGAACTGAAGGCCTTCGTTGAAAAGGCCGCTGCCCTTGCAGGTGACGGCGGTCTTGCCGACGCTTTGGAAGCTGCCGAGCAGATGCTGACCGAAGGTGCCGCCGTTGACGCAGCGGAAACCTTTGCCGCCATTCTGGGCGAAGAACCGGAGAACTCCGCCGCCTATGGTGGCCTTGTCCGTGCGCATCTGGCGCTTGGCAACCTTGATCAGGCCGAAGCGTTCCTGACCGCAGCCCCCGCGGCGACTGCCAAGTCAAAGGATATGGACGCCGCCCGCGCTCAGCTGGAACTGGCCAAACAGGCCGCCAATGCCGGTCCCGAGGCCGAGTTGCGCGTGGCAGTTGAGGCTGATCCGCAGGACCATCAGGCCCGGTTTGATCTGGCCGCAGCCCTTCTTGCAGTCGACAGTGCCGCCGAGGCCGTCGATCAGTTGCTGGAGCTTTTCCGCCGCGACCGCGAGTGGAACGGTGGCGCCGCCAAGACGCAGCTTTTCACGATTTTCGAAGCGCTGAAGCCGCAGGACCCGATTGTGCTTGCCGGTCGCCGCCGTCTGTCGTCAATGATATTTGCCTGATCCCGATCCCGGGCTACCCTTGTGCCCATGAAACACGCAATCGACCTTCCGGATACCCTTCCGATCTTCCCGTTGCCGGGGGCGCTTATGCTGCCCCGGGCGCGGCTTCCCCTGCATATCTTCGAGCCGCGCTATCTGGCGATGATCGAGGATTGCCTTAAGACCAAGCATCGTCTGATCGGCATGATCCAGCCGCGCGAAACCCCGGCGGGTGAGGCGCGGCTGCAGGCCATCGGCTGCGCAGGGCGGCTGACCGGATTTTCCGAAACCGAAGACGGGCGCTATATGGTGACCCTATCGGGTGCGTCACGCTTTCGGGTAAAGCAGGAAGTTCAGGGCTTTACCCCCTATCGGCGCTGCCTTGTTGACTGGGCCCCCTTTGCTCGCGACCTTGGCCCCAGCGAAACCGACTCTGGCTTTCGGCGCGACGCTTTCATGGCAGTTCTGGGCCGCTATTTCACCAAGATGGAGCTTTCGACCGACTGGGGTGGCCTGAAAGACGCGGATGTGGAATTGCTGATCAACTCGCTTTCCATGCTGTGCCCGTTTTCGTCCGAAGACAAACAGGCCCTGCTTGAGGCACCGACGCTGGAGACCCGGCGCGAAACGTTGGTCACGTTGATCGAATTTGCGCTTCGGAGCGGCGATGAGGAAATCCTGCAATGAGCGAACCCGCCGACCGCCGCATGCTTGAGGCACTGGTTTGTCCGGTGACCAATGCCGTGCTGACCTATGATGCGGAAAAGCAGGAGTTGGTGTCCAAGGCCGCCCATCTGGCCTTTCCGATCCGCGACGGTATTCCGGTGATGCTGGTGAGCGAAGCGCGCGAGCTGGAATAGTCCCGGACCTAACGCCTGCGCAGATAGACGTAGTAGGCGCCCGACCCGCCGTGTTTCAGATGCGCTTCGGTCACTTGCAAGACAACCGGACCAAGCGGCGGCAGGCGCAGCCATTGCGGAACCTGATGTCGCAGCGCGCCGATGCGCTGGGGAATGGGTCCGTGATCGTCACGCAGCTTTCCCTTGCCGGTGATGACCAGCACCAATCGCATCCCGGCGGCATGGGCGTTCAGGATGAAATGCACAAGGTCCGGATGCGCCTCGGCCAGGGTCAGGCCATGCAGGTCGATCCTCGATTCCGGGGCCAGCTTGCCGCGCTGCATCCGGGCATGGGTGCCCGCGTCCATCCGCAAGGGGGACTCGGTCAGGCTTTGTGGCAGGCTGGGGACAAGCGACAGTCGTTCGGGTGCCTTATGGCGCTCGCCCAGAAGGAACGGCGTCAGGCGTGGCTTGGCATGCGCCAGCGGCGGCTGAACGGGCGGGGAGACCGGCTCGGGCGCATGGGTGGCGCGCGGCGGGTGGGCGTGCAGGGGCCGCGCCGTCCGGGTGAACGCGCGCCAGAGGTCCTGTTCCTCGGACGAAAGCGACCGGCGACGGGCCATGGGGTCAACCGTCTTCCAGCATGGCGAACGCGCGGTCGATGGGCAAAAGCAGGACCATGCGGCCACCATCCTTGATCCTGCCCGCCGTATCACCCGCCTCCGCGCCGGTGCCAAAGAATATGTCGGCCCGCTGCATGCCCTTGATCGCGCCGCCGGTATCCTGCGCAATCATCAGGCTGCGGATCGGGCGGCTGCCGTCCTTTTCGATCCAGACCGGCGCGCCCAACGGGGTGAACTTCGGGTCAATGGCAACCGAGCGAAGCGTGCTGATCGACCGCCCCATCGCCCCGATCGGCCCGTCTTCGGCATTCAGCGTGCTGATCTTACGAAAAAACACATAGGACGTGTTTGTATTCAAAAGATCGCGCCCTTCGGTCGGGTTGTTCCTGACCCATGCGGCAATCTCGGGGGCGGAGACCTGATCCATCGAATGGCTGCCCCGGCGCACCATCTCTTGCCCAATGGATCGGTAGGCATGCCCGTTCGCCCCGGCATAGCCGACGCGGACAACGGAACCATCCGTCATCCGAATCCGGCCCGAGCCTTGGACCTGCAAGAAATAGACGTCAACGGGATCGTCCAACCAGGCCAACTCCAGCCCGCGACCAGCGATTGCGCCGCCCTCGATCGCCTGACGCGAATGAAACACCGACCCGTCGCGCAATTCGGGCGGACGGCGGTAAAGCGGATACTGGAAGCGGCCGGTTCTTGTAAGCGAGCCATCCAGCTCGGGTTCAAAATATCCGGTGAATAGCGCAGGCGGGGTGCCGACGACCACGGGCTTGAAGAACAGCTCAAAGAAACTGCGGGCCGAGGCATCATCCTGCGGTACATCCGCCGCGATCGCACAGATCGGGCGCCAGTCGGGCTGGTCGATCAGGTCGCAGGTGCGCAGAAAGGCCGACAGCGCCTGAACATGATTGTCGTCGCGCCAGCCGTCCAGTGCCTCGAAGTCCAGAATTTCGGCTGAAGCAGGCCGGGCGGCCGTCATGGCCGCCACCAGTGCAAGGATGCGCAAGGGCCCCCGCATCGCAAGACGTCAGTCGCCGGTCGCGACAAGCTGCCAGTTCGGGTCATCCGACCCCATCCGGCGCGCGAAGGTCCAGAGGTCGCGCTGACGTTTGATTTCGCGCGGGTTGCCTTCGACCACTTCGCCCGCCTTGTTGCGCACGACATACGTCTGCTCGCCAACAAACTTGACCGCAATTTCAGCGATACTGGTGTCGCGGTTAAAGGTGGCTTCGTGCAACGCCAGTTCCTTCATCCCGATGAAATTCGCCTCGACCGTCAGCCCGTCCTTTTCGCGTGCGACAATGGCGTCGGCAAAGCTGCCTTCGACCTCGTCCGAGAGGAAATCCTGGATCGCCACTAGGTCGCCGCGTTCAAACGCCATAAGGATCATTTCATAGGCACCACGCGCCCCGTCCAGAAACGGCGTCACAGCAAAGGACGGCTCGGCCCGCTTCATTTCGGCCAGCGCCAACGCCGACTCCGACCCCTCAGGAACGTGATCGGTGATGTCGCGGTCGGGGCCACCCTCGATGACCTCAAAGTCACGCCGGACGCGCGGGCGCAGTTCCTCAAGCGGGATGGGTGGCTTTTCAAACCCCTCACGCGTGCCCAGAACGGCCCGCAGCTTGAGGATAAGAAAGATCGCGATCCCGGCAAGAACCAGGAGTTGGATCAGAGTCCCATTCATTTCGTGCCTCTAACAGTAGAAGGTGCCTGAAGGCTTGCGCCCATGATTACTCTATGTAGGTTGGGCACCGGGCGAAGTCTACCTGCGGATGGGCCGCAGATGCCCCGGAGAGTATCGAGATGTGGGTTCTACTGGTAATTCTGGCGGTTCCGCTGATCGAAATCGGGCTGTTCGTGGTGGTCGGCGGCGCGATCGGTCTGTGGCTGACGCTTGCATGGGTTGTGGTCACCGCCGGTCTGGGTGTGATCCTTCTGAAAGGCATGGCGATGATCGGCGTATCATCGCTTAGCCGGGACATGGCTGAGTTCAGCGACGCCAGGTCTCCGATGGCGCATCGCATTCTGGTTCTGCTTGCCGCCGTCTGCCTGATCCTTCCCGGATTCTTTACTGATACGATTGGCCTTTTGCTGCTGATCCAGCCGATCCGCCGGGTTGCGATCTGGTTGGTGGCAAAGCGGCTTAAGGTCGCAACAGTGGTTCGGACAAAAGGAGCGGTGATCGACGGCGAATGGCGCGACGCTTCTGCGCCATCGACTTCGGACACCAACTCGGGCCAACCCAAGCGCTAAACCTCCGGCATTGAGGCTGCAGGTCCGGCCTGCTAGACCCGCCGCAAATTTCTGAAGGAGTTCAATAATGGCCGAAGAGAACCAGCCGGGCAACGGCGCCACAGCCGCACCGGCAGCCGCGCCTCAGGTCCGGATGCAGGTGTTGGCGCAATACGTGCGCGACCTGTCATTCGAAAACCTTGTCGTGCAAAAGGGCCTTAGCGGTGCCGAGGTTCAGCCCGACATTCAAGTCGCTGTCAGCCTTGACGCGCGCAAACGCACGGTCGCAAACCAGTACGAGGTGATCACCAAGTTCAAGGTCTCCTCGAAGAACAAGGTCAACGGCGAAGTCCTGTTCCTGCTTGAGCTTGAGTATGGCGGCACATTTCACATCGATGGCGTGACCGAAGACCAGATTCACCCCTTGCTGCTGATCGAGTGTCCGCGCCTGCTGTTCCCCTTTGTCCGCCGGATCATCTCGGACGTGACGCGTGACGGCGGCTTCCCGCCCTTGAACGTCGACGCTGTCGACTTTCTGGCGCTATATCGGCAGGAAATTGCCCGCCGGGCTCAGGCCCAGAAACCCGCGGCCGAAACGGTAAACTGAGGCGTCAGCCCAATTTTTTCCAGATTGCAGCTTCGCCCAGCCCGGTGATCATCGTGGCATGGGCGGCGGCTTCATCCGGCGTGATCCGGGCGGGCAGCGGTTTTGTCCTTGGAAGCGGTCGCCAGGTCGTGTCGCCCGTTGCGCCACGGACAGGTGCGGGAGCGGCGCTGGCAAGAACGAGATCCGGCTGACGGCCGCCGACAAGCTCCAGATAAACCTCGGCCAGAATCTCGCTGTCCAGAAGCGCGCCGTGCTTTTCCCGCTTTGAGTTGTCGACACCAAAGCGGCGGCACAGGGCGTCCAGGGATGCAGGAGAGCCCGGAAACTTGCTGCGCGCAATCATCAGCGTGTCGGTCGCCCGGGCATTTGGCAGCGCCGCAAGCCCTGCGCGGTCCAGTTCGAAATTCAGGAATTTCATGTCGAAAGCGGCGTTGTGGATCACCAGTTGGGCATCGCCGATGAAGCCCAGAAAAGCCTGCCCGATGCGTGAAAAGACCGGCTTGTCGCGCAAGAATTCATCGCCCAGACCATGCACCTCGAAGGCCTCTTTCGGCATCAGGCGTTCGGGGTTGATATATTGGTGATAAGTGCGACCTGTCGGCAGGTGGTTGAACAGCTCGACCGCGCCGATTTCAACGATGCGGTGGCCTTCGCTGGGTTCAAAGCCGGTGGTTTCGGTGTCGAGAACGATCTCACGCATGTTTGGCAATCCGACGGTGAATGTCTGCCAGCACATCCTTGACCGCCAGACGGGCGGCTTCAAGGCCGGTTGTCGGGATGACATAATCCGCGCGCGCGCGTTTGTCGGCGTCGGGCATCTGGCGCGACAGGATGATCTGAAACTCGGATTCGGTGATGCCGCGCATCAGCACGCGCTCACGCTGGACCTCGGGCGGGGCGGACGCAACGACGACGGCATCGCAAACCGTGTCTATCCCGGATTCAAACAGCAGCGGCACGTCCAGAAGCACGATTGGCGCATCGGCATTGGCGGCCAAAAACCGGGCGCGGTCTTCGGCGACAAGCGGGTGAACGGCGGCGTTCAGGCGATCAAGAACGGTTGGGTCACCGCTAATAAGCCTGCGCAGGTACGGTCGGTTCACGCGACCATCCGGGTCTACCGCTGCGGGAAACAAACCCGAGATGGCCAAGGCAGCAGGTTGTCCGGGCGCGTAAAGCCGGTGGACAGCGGCATCTGCGTCCCAGACCGGAATACCCTCGTCGGAAAACATTGCAGCTGTCGTGGATTTTCCCATGCCGATTGACCCGGTCAGACCCAGCCGAAAACTCATGCCGACAGCACGGCCTGACGGGTCGCCTCATCCACTTCGGGGCGAAGGCCGAACCAACGCTCAAATCCCGGCGCGGCTTGATGCAGCAGCATGCCAAGACCGTCGACGACGGTTGCGCCACGCGCTTCGGCCTGGGTCAGGAACTGGGTTTTCAGCGGGGTATAGACCAGATCCGTAACCAAAGCGTGCGGGTTCAACCTGTCCAGCGGGGTGGTAAAATCGGGCTTGCCGGTCATGCCAAGCGAGGTGGTGTTGACGACCGTGGCCGCGTCTTCGATCAGATGCCCGGCCTGAACCCAGTCGTGAACATGAACCTTGGCCCCGAAATCCGCGCGCACGGCGTCGGCGCGGGGCCGGGTCCGGTTCATCAGCCGGATTTCCGGCACGCCCACCTCGATCAACGCGGCAACCACTGCGCGGGCGGCACCGCCTGCGCCGAAAACCACCGCAGGGCCGGCCGCAGGTGCCCAATGCGGCGCGTTCTGCCGCAGGTTGGCGATAAAGCCCGACCCATCTGTATTGTCAGCGTGAATCTTGCCATCCTTACGGAAGATCAGCGTATTGGCCGCCCCGATCAGCGCCGCCCGGTCGGTGACGATGTCGGCGATATGCAGAATGGATTCCTTGTGGGGAATTGTCACGTTCAGCCCGACAAACCCCAGCCGGGGCAGGGTTCGGATCATCTCCGGCAAATCACTGGGGGCAATGTCGATCGGGATGTAATGCCCTTTCAATCCATAGCGCCGCAGCCAAAAGCCATGCAGCGCCGGGCTGCGGCTGTGGGCAATCGGGTGGCCAATGACACCGGCGAGCGGGATGCGGGGATGGTCGGTCATCGCGCGATCATGCCCCGAGTTCCCAGCCATGCCAACAGCGGCAACAACGGTAGGCCAAGAATGGTAAAATGGTCACCCGTGATGGCGGAGAACAGTCTGACCCCTTCCTCCTCGATCTTGTAGCAGCCGACCGACTGGCGAATGCTGTCCCAGTTCCGGCTGATGTAGTCATCAAGATAGGTGTCGGAAATCTGGTGCATAGTCAGCCGGGCCTCGGCCGTATGACGCCAGACGGGTTCTGCGTTTTCATAGGCGACGATGGCGGACTGCAGCTTGTGGGTCGTGCCGCGCAACTTGCAAAGCTGATCGCGGGCCTGTTCTGGGGTTTCCGGCTTGCCAAAGACCTTGCCCTCAAGCTCCAGTATCTGATCGCAGCCCAGCACCAGGTCTGTGGGCCGCCGTTCAGCAACCTTGCGAGCCTTCATTTCGGCCAGCGCGTCGGCGATGTCGCGAGGATGTGCGCCCTCGGCCACCAGCGCGTCGCGGATCGACGTTTCATCCACTCGAGGGGCTACCGGCTCGACCACAAGGCCGGCGGCGGTTAGCATCTGCAGGCGGATCGGTGAGGTTGAGGCAAGGATCATGGTCATGGGTAAGCCTGTGAATATCCATGCTTTGTTCTAGGGGGTGAAACGCGCGGAGTTGGCGTTTCGGCGACAAGCTTGGGACAAGTCGCCGGTTTCAGGGCGGTCCGGCCATAGATATCCCGCTGTGCGCGGACTTGTCACGGGGGGCGGGACAGTATTTCCGTCCTTGGTTGGTGCAGCGGGTGCCTGTGGATTATCTGGAGTGATAAAATTCTTTAGGACATTGATATAAATAAACTTATCAGGAATTTTTTGCCGCTTCTTGGGGTTTTCCCGTTTTCATCCACATCCTGCGGCCTGTGGACGTGACTGTGGGCAGATCAGGCTATCCCGTTTCGCACAGGCCCTACATCATCATTCCTTCTTTTATTTCTTCTTATTAGTAAGAAGAGATCAGCGAAGGCAGACAGGATGGGTGCGATGATGACTGATTTTCTGGCCGACTGGTATCTGGTGACCAAGTCGTTGCATGTCATCTCGGTGATCGCCTGGATGGCCGGAATGTTCTACCTGCCCCGGCTTTACGTCTATCACGTCGAACAGGTCGAGACTGGCAGCAAGACCGACCTGATGTTCCAGACGATGGAGCGGCGCTTGCTGCAGGCGATCATCAATCCGGCAATGATAGCAACCTGGGTTTTCGGTCTGGCGCTGGTCTTCACACCGGGGGTGATCGACTGGTCAGACTGGTGGCCATGGGTCAAGGCGGCCTGCGTTCTGGTGATGAGCGGGTTTCATGGCTGGCTGTCGGCCCGCCGCAAAGAGTTCGCGGCAGGGACCAACACACGCAGCGGCCGGACCTACCGGATGATGAACGAGGTTCCGACCGTCCTGATGATCGTGATCGTCTTCGCGGTGATCACCCGGTTCTGATCGGTTGACTTTGGGTGCTTCAGCGCGTATTCGCCGCTTTGCAGGGCCGTTCGGTCCATCGCGCCTCCCGTCCCCAAAACGCTATGATCCGCCCTTGACCGGGGCCGATCAGCCAAAGGTATTCCATGACCATCGAACGTTTGAATCTCGCTGAACTCAAAGCCAAGACCCCGGCCGATCTTCTGTCCATGGCCGAGGAATGGGAGATCGAGAACGCCCCTTCGATGCGTAAGGGCGAGATGATGTTCTCGATCCTGAAAGAACACGCCGAAGAAGGCTGGGAAATCGGCGGCGACGGCGTTCTGGAGGTGCTGCAGGACGGCTTTGGTTTCCTTAGAAGCCCGGCCGCGAACTATCTTCCCGGACCGGATGACATCTATGTCTCACCTGAAATCCTACGACAGTTTTCGCTGCGCACTGGCGATACCATCGAAGGCGACATCGCCGCGCCGAAAGAGAATGAGAAGTATTTCTGCCTGACTAAGGTCACGCGGATCAATTTTGACGACCCGGAAAAGGCCAAGCACAAGGTTCACTTCGACAACCTGACGCCGCTTTATCCAGACGAGCGTTTCAAGATGGAGGTCGAGGATCCGACGATCAAGGACCGCTCCGCCCGGATCATCGACCTGGTGGCCCCCATCGGCAAAGGCCAGCGCGGGCTGATCGTGGCACCGCCGCGCACCGGCAAGACCGTGCTGTTGCAGAACATTGCCCATTCAATCGCGACCAACCACCCGGAATGTTATCTGATCGTCCTTCTGATCGACGAACGCCCTGAAGAAGTCACCGATATGCAGCGCACGGTGAAAGGCGAGGTTGTCGCCTCGACCTTCGACGAACCGGCGACGCGGCACGTCGCTGTCGCGGAAATGGTGATCGAAAAGGCCAAGCGCCTGGTCGAACACAAGCGTGACGTGGTGATCCTGCTGGACAGCATCACACGTCTGGGCCGCGCGTTCAACACGGTGGTTCCGTCGTCAGGCAAAGTGCTGACAGGTGGAGTGGACGCCAACGCCCTGCAGCGCCCGAAACGCTTCTTTGGCGCTGCTCGGAACATCGAAGAAGGCGGGTCGCTGACCATCATCGCCACGGCGCTGATCGATACCGGCAGCCGGATGGACGAGGTGATTTTTGAAGAATTCAAGGGCACGGGTAACTCGGAAATAGTGCTGGACCGCAAGGTCGCCGACAAGCGCGTGTTCCCAGCGATGGACATCCTCAAGTCCGGCACCCGGAAAGAGGACCTGCTGGTCGACAAGATCGACCTGCAGAAGACCTACGTCCTGCGCCGCATCCTGAATCCGATGGGCACCACCGATGCCATCGAATTCCTGATCGGCAAGCTGAAGCAGACCAAGTCGAATTCCGACTTCTTTGATTCGATGAACAGCTAACCGGTACGGACCAAAGGACAGGCGGCGATGGATACGATCTATGCCACCGCCACGGCGCGGGGGCGCTCCGGGCTTGCCGTGGTGCGGATTTCCGGGCCAGCGGCCTTTACGGCAGGGGCTAGCTTGTGTGGCAGCCTTCCAGCGCCCCGGATTGCTGGTCTGCGCAGACTGAACTGGGCCGGAGAGCTTCTGGATGAAGCACTTGTGCTGTGCTTTGCTGACGGCGCCAGTTTTACCGGTGAGACGGTTGTCGAGTTGCAGGTGCACGGCGGTCCTGCAGTCCTTGGCGCGGTGCTGCTGGCCTTGTCAGAACAGCCTGGCCTGCGACTTGCAGAAGCTGGCGAGTTCACCCGTCGCGCGCTGGAAAACGGCGTGCTGGACCTTGCTCAGGTCGAAGGCCTGGCCGACCTCATCGATGCCGAAACCGAAGCGCAACGGCGGCAGGCGGTCCGGGTGCTGTCCGGCGCAGTCGGTGACCGCGTCGAAGGCTGGCGGCGCGATCTGATCCGGGCGGGCGCGCTTTTGGAGGCAACCATTGATTTCGCCGACGAGGATGTGCCCGTAGACGTGTCGCCCGAAGTTTTGGCTTTGATTGACGGGTTGACGGCGGATCTTGGCCGCGAAGCCGCGGGCGTGACCGCCGCCGAACGGATTCGTGACGGGTTCGAGGTGGCCATCGTCGGCGCGCCGAATGTCGGCAAATCGACGCTTTTGAACCAGCTTGCCGGGCGTGAGGCGGCGATTACCTCGGAAATTGCCGGAACCACGCGGGATGTCATCGAGGTCCGGATGGACATCGCCGGTCTGCCGGTGACGTTTCTGGATACCGCCGGTCTGCGCGAAACCGACGATCGGCTGGAACAAGCCGGTATCGATCGCGCCCTGTCCCGTGCCGAAGCAGCTGACCTTCGGGTCTTCCTGACCGAAGGGGGAGAGGTGCCGCGTCTGTTGTTGAGGGACGAAGATATAGTGGTTTTTGGAAAGTCAGATACTAAACCTGTGATTATTGGGCTTTCGGTCTCAGGTCGGACGGGCGACGGTGTGTCGGAACTTATGGCCAGGATTGGTGAAGTCTTGCAGCGGCGTGTCGCCTCAGCCGGCGCGCTTGTGCGCGAACGGCATCGCATCGCGGTGACCAGCGCCATCGCCGCTCTGGTCGAAGCGCGGGCGGAGGTGGTAAGAGGTGACTCGCGGGTCGAACTGGCGGCCGAGCACTTGCGTCGGGCAGTGCGGTCACTGGACGCGTTGGTCGGCCGAGTTGATGTCGACGATCTTCTGGGCGAGATTTTTGCCAGCTTCTGCATCGGCAAGTGAGGGGTGTTCCACGTGAAACATTACGATGTCATCGTGATTGGCGGCGGGCATGCCGGGACCGAAGCCGCCGCCGCCGCTGCCCGGATGGGCGTTTCCGTGGCATTGGTAACGCTTCGGACTGAGGCGCTGGGCGCAATGTCCTGTAATCCGGCGATCGGCGGTCTTGGCAAGGGTCATCTGGTCCGTGAGATTGATGCGCTGGACGGCCTCATGGGTCGAATGGCAGACCTTGCCGGTATCCAGTTTCGCCTGCTGAATCGGCGCAAAGGCCCTGCGGTGCAGGGGCCCCGGGCGCAGATCGACCGGCGGCTTTATCGTGAGGCGGTGCAACGGGAACTGTCGCGGCAGTCCGGTCTGACGATAATCGAAGGTGAAGTGACGGGGTTGAAGACCTCAGGCGGGGCTGTTCGGGGCGTCGAACTGGCCTCGGGGCTTGAACTGGCCACAGGGCGCGTTGTGTTGACGGCCGGCACCTTCTTGAACGGTGTGATTCATATCGGTGACCGCCAGATCAAGGGCGGCCGGATGGGTGATTCTCCGTCGCGGAAGCTGGCATCGCAACTGGCTGAACTCGCGTTGCCGGTCGGAAGACTGAAGACTGGAACACCGCCGCGACTTGATGGCAGGACCATCGACTGGGATCAGCTTGAAAGCCAGCCAGGTGACGACGATCCCTCGCTGTTTTCCTTTCTTAGCAAGTCCACGACGGCGCGGCAAATCTCGTGCGGGATCACCCACACAAATGCGGAAACACACCAGATCGTGCGGGAAAATCTTGGCCGCTCCGCAATGTATGGTGGTCATATCGAGGGCGTCGGGCCGCGCTACTGTCCGTCGATCGAAGACAAGATCGTGCGGTTCTCTGACAAGACCTCACATCAGGTCTTTCTTGAGCCTGAGGGGTTGGACGACTTTACCGTCTATCCGAACGGCCTTTCGACCTCGCTTCCCGAGGACGTGCAGCACGACTTTATCCGGACAATAGCAGGACTGGAGAGCACAGTGATTCTTCAGCCTGGCTATGCCATCGAATACGACTATTTCGACCCGCGAGGTCTATTTGTAACCTTGGAAACGCGCGCGGTCAGCGGCCTGTATTTTGCCGGCCAGATCAACGGAACCACCGGGTATGAGGAGGCTGGGGCACAAGGCCTTGTGGCTGGGCTGAATGCCGCCGCTTCATCAAGGGATAGCGAGCCGCTCACATTCAGTCGAACGGACAGTTATATCGGCGTCATGATTGATGATCTGGTCTCTCGGGGTGTGACAGAGCCCTATCGCATGTTCACCTCACGCGCTGAATTCCGACTTACCGTCAGGGCCGACAATGCTGACAGACGATTGACACCAATGGGCATTGCCGCCGGTTGCGTGTCCACAAGGCGGGCGCTTGATTTCTCGATAAAGCTAGATGCCCTGGACCATGGACGCACCGCACTCACCGACCTGAAATTTGGCGCGCGTGCGCTAGGTGATGCCGGAGTGAACGTTAGTGCGGATGGAGGAAAGCGGTCAGGCTATGAAGTTCTTGCCATGCCGGGTGCCGAGATATCGCTGCTTTCAGGAGCATTCGAGGCGTTTCGCGCGATTGACTCAGGCGTTCTGACGCAGCTTCAGATTGATTCGACTTATGACCAGTATGCCGGTCGCCAAGAGCGCGAGGTTGCTGATTTACGTCGTCAGGAGACCCAACGCATTCCTGCAGATTTCGATTATGATCGGATTTCCGGCTTGTCGAACGAGTTGAAGCTGAAACTGCGCCGGGATCGGCCCGAAACGATATTGCAGGCATCGCGGATCGAAGGGGTAACGCCAGCTGCGCTGCTATTGGTCCTCGCGCACCTTCGGAAGCCTCAGCCGATCCAGGTCGCCGGATGACTATCGTCGCCAGGAACTCAGTGGCTGGTTTGGGTGTTTCACGTGAAACATTTGAGAGACTTGAAGCCTTTGTGGCCTTGGTGAAAAGGTGGAATCCAGCGATCAATCTGATAAGCAAGTCAGCAGTTCGAGACATCTGGGGGCGACACATCATTGATTCTGCGCAGCTATTTGCGTTCTGCCCCCCGTCGGCCAATCGTTGGATCGATATCGGTTCGGGCGGTGGATTTCCTGGGTTGGTGATTGCAATTCTTGCAAAGGAGACTTTGCCAGACCTTCGGGTAACACTTGTTGAATCTGATCAGAGAAAGGCCACCTTCCTAAGACAGGCAGCGCAATCACTTGACCTGTCTGTCACGGTTCTCGGCAACCGAGTCGAATCGGTTCCCGCCCTTGAAGGAGATGTGATTTCTGCGCGCGCGCTGGCCCCGCTTGGTGAGCTTTTCCACCTTGTCGACGGCCACGTGTGTCATGACGGCGTTGCCCTGTTCGCCAAAGGTGCACGCTATGCCCTTGAACTTGACGAAGCTCGAAAGGACTGGAGGTTCGATGTAACCGTTCATCCAAGCATTTCAGATCCGGCCGCCGCAATTTTGGAGATCAGGAACATCTATCGTGAACACTAAGCTGGACAAACCGCGCGCCTATATTCTTGCCTTGGCCAACCAGAAGGGCGGTGTTGGCAAGACAACAACGACGATCAATCTTGCCGCCGGCTTGGCCGAGCTTGGATTGAAAGTGCTTTTGGTCGACATTGACCCTCAGGGAAATTCATCGACCGGGCTTGGTGTTAGGCCCGACGCTCGCAAGAAGACTAGCTATGACTTGATCGTTGACAGAGCCGACCTACAGGATGTTGTGCTGGAAACAGGGGTCTCTGGAGTCATGATCATCGCTGCAAACGCTGATCTTTCGTCAACCGATCTAGATATCGTGTCCAACGAAAGGCGCAGCTATCTACTTTACGACGCCCTGCGGCGGCCCGAAATGGACTCCTATGAGTTCGACTATATCCTGATCGACTGCCCGCCCGCGCTAAGCCTTCTTACCGTGAACGCACTTGTTGCCTGTGACTCGGTCCTTGTGCCACTGCAATGCGAGTTCTTTGCGTTAGAGGGGCTTTCGCAACTGATGCTGACGATTCGGGACGTGCGGCGCTCGGCCAATCCGGCGCTGCGAATCGAAGGCATCGTGCTGACCATGCATGATCGTCGTAACCGTCTTACCGCTCAGGTCGAGGCGGACGCGCGCGCGAACATGGGGGATTTGGTCCTGCAAACCACGATCCCACGCAATGTCAGGATCAGCGAAGCGCCTTCGCATGCGCTTTCGGTCTTGTCATATGATTCGGGATCGAAGGGTGCCGAAGCCTATCGCGCGCTGGCAAAAGAAATCGCAGATCGTCGAAAGACACCTGAAATTACAAAGGCTTGAGGGATGACCGGAAAGAACGACAGGCGCGGACTTGGTCGTGGACTATCCGCCTTGATGGCGGACGTTCATCTTGCAGGACCCGATCAGGCGAACGGCGCCCGGAAGGCCGAGCAGTATCTTCCGGTCGACAAGTTGGAGCCAAACCCGCAGCAGCCCCGGTTGGACTTCAAGCGTGAAGAGCTGGAAAGTCTGGCCGATTCGATTCGGCAGAAGGGTGTGATTCAGCCCTTGATCGTGCGGCGGAAGGTCGGACGCGACATCTATGAAATTGTTGCCGGCGAACGGCGCTGGCGTGCAGCGCAGCTGGCGCAGCTGCACGAAGTCCCTGTTGTCATTCGGGAACTAGACGACACCGAGGTCTTGGAAATTGCGATCATCGAAAATATCCAGCGCGAGGACCTGAACGCCATCGAAGAGGCGCTGGGTTTCCGGCAGCTGATGACCCGATTCGGTCACACGCAGGAGAAACTGGCCGAGGCGCTTAGCAAAAGCCGCAGCCATGTGGCGAACCTGATGCGGTTGCTGACGCTTCCGACCGAAGTGCAGGACATGGTGCGCGAGGGCGGTCTGACGGCAGGTCATGCCAGGGCGCTGATCGGCAGCCCGAAGGCGCTGGAATTGGCGGGTCAGATTGTCCTGAAGGGCCTTTCGGTCCGTGAAACCGAAAAGCTGGCCAAGGCGCATTCGGAAAAGAAATCTGACGCAAAGCGGCCATCTGCCAAGTCCGAAAAGGACGCAGATACCCGCGCGCTTGAAGCGGATCTTTCGGCCAATCTGCGACTGCAGGTCCGGATTGATCATGAGGCCGGAAGCGACAAGGGTCTGCTGACGATCCGCTATGAATCGCTGGATGATCTCGACATGTTGTGCCAGATGCTTTCGCATCTACCAGATCAGCGGTCGTGATCCAGTGATCAAACGGCGCTTTGCCGCCCAGCCAGCAGAACCCGCAGCACGCCGTTCAGCATCATGACGCCTGTGTCGGTAGTCGCGATCCGGTCCCGGTCGCGGTGAAGCAGGCCAAGGGTTTCGACCTCGCTTAGCGCGGTCTCTGAGAGGGGTGTCCCGGCAAGATCGGCATAGCGATCCAGCGACGCGCCCTCCCGCAGCCGAAGCGCGAACATCAGATATTCGCTGGCGCGGTCTTCGGGGGAAAGGCGCTCAAACCGCTCTGCCTTGCCGGGCGAAGCCGACGTTTTTGCTAACCAAGCCCCTGGAGCACGCTCGGCGTCTGTTGCGAATCGGCCTGAGGGCAGGGTGAGTCGCCCATGCGCGCCCGGACCAATCCCGGCATAGTCGCCCATGCGCCAGTAGATCAGATTGTGGCGCGATTCGTCGCCGGGTCGAGCGTGATTCGACACCTCATAGGCAGGCAGGCCAGCGGCTAAAGTGATTTCCTGCGTCAGTTCGAACATGTCGGCTGCCAGATTTTCCTCTGGCAGACCCCGTAGGAGGTTCTTGGCATGCATTTGGCCAAAGACAGTGCCGTCCTCGATGGTCAGCTGATACAACGACAGGTGCGAGGTCCCAAAATCCAGCGCGCGGGCCAACTCGTCACGCCAGCCAGCAAGGCTTTGGTCCTGTCGCGCATAAATCAAGTCGATGCTGACGCGGTCAAAGGTTGATTGGGCGATGGCAATGGCGGCGCGGGCCTCATCAACGCTGTGCATCCGGCCAAGGCGGCGCAGGTCGGCATCGTCAAGGGACTGAATACCAAGGGAAACACGGTTGACGCCCGCTGTCGCATAACCATTGAATCGCGCCGCTTCGACCGAACCGGGGTTGGCTTCCAGTGTGATTTCGACGTCATTGGCAAGGGTCCACGTTGTCCTGACCCGGTCCAAAATACCCTGAACCAGCGCGGGCTCCATCAAGGACGGAGTTCCGCCGCCGAAGAAGATCGTGTTCAGGACGCGGCCCTGCGTCAGTGCCCCGATCCGGTCGATTTCGGCCTGAAATGCGGACAGCCAGCGCGACTGGTCAACCTTCGCGGCGACGTGGCTGTTGAAGTCGCAATAGGGGCATTTTGACTGGCAAAAGGGCCAGTGCAGATACAGGCCGAACCCAGCGTGGCGCCAGTCTTCCATCACGGAAAACAGGCCGCGACCAGCTTGGCGAAGGCGTCGGCGCGGTGGCTGAGGCGGTTCTTTTCCCAACGATCCATCTCGCCAAAGGTGATGTCGTGGCCGTCTGGCTGAAAGATCGGGTCAAAGCCGTGGCCTTCGCTGCCGCGACTCGGCCAGACCAATCGACCGGTCGCGATTCCTTCAAAAACAACGTCTTGGCCGTCCGGCCATGCCAGAACCAGCGTGCAACAGAACTGGGCGTGGCGCGGCTCCGGCGCTTGGATTGCTTCAAGCTCACTCCAGACCCGTGCTATTCCGACGGCAAAGTCACGGCCCTTGGCGGTCGTCGCCCAATCCGCCGTGAAAACGCCCGGAGCACCGCCAAGCGCATTGACGGCAAGCCCGGAATCATCGGCCAAGGCCACCAGACCGCTGGCCTTGGCAGCCGCATGCGCCTTCAGCCGGGCATTGCCGATAAAGGTCGTCTCGGTTTCTTCAGGCTCCGGCAGGCCAAGTTCGGCCGCGCCGACAACAGTCACCCCGAAAGGCCCGAACAGATCGGCGATTTCCTCCAGCTTGCCACGATTATGCGTGGCGACCAGCAGGCGATCCCCGGCTTTCAGCATCACAGACCCAAGGCCGCTTTCTGGGCAGCAACCAGCGCCGCATTGCCAAAACGGGCAAGGTCAAGAAGCTGCAAAAGCTCGTCCTGGGCAAAGGTCGACCCTTCGGCAGACATCTGGATTTCGATCAGACGCCCCGCGCCGGTCAGAACGAAATTGCCGTCCGTTCCAGCGGCCGAATCCTCCAAGTAGTCCAGATCAAGGACCGTCTGCCCGGCATAAATGCCACAGGAGACGGCGCAGACATGGTCAAGGATCGGGTCGCTGGTGATCACACCGGCGGAAAGAAGCTTGTTCACAGCCAGCCGCAGCGCGACCCATCCGCCGGTGATCGACGCGCAGCGCGTGCCACCATCGGCCTGGATAACGTCGCAATCGATAACGATCTGCCGCTCACCTAGGGCCAGCTTGTCAACCCCGGCACGCAGAGATCGACCGATAAGTCTTTGAATCTCTTGTGTTCTTCCTGACTGTTTGCCTGCAGCGGCCTCACGCCGGGTGCGCGAATTGGTTGCGCGTGGCAGCATGCCGTATTCTGCGGTCACCCAGCCTTGGCCCGTGTTCTTTAGAAATGGTGGGGCCTTGTCTTCGATCGTGGCCGAACACAGCACATGCGTCTCGCCCATCTTGATCAGGCACGAGCCCTCTGCATGCTTCATCACGCCGGTTTCGATTGAAACCGTCCGAAGATCGCTTAACTTCCTGCCTGAGGGGCGCATTGTCGGACCTTTCCTAGGGATGCGGTCACTTACGCAACCAGATAAGGTGTATGCAACCCCGATTGATCCAAAGAAGGCTGCCACTCGGACCATGATCACCCCCCAAGCGATCCTTTCCGACATGAACGACCGCACGCGTGAGGTGTTTCGCCGGGTCGTGGAAGGCTATCTGACGTCGGGCGAGCCGGTGGGGTCACGCACGCTGACTCGCAGTCTGACTGAACGGGTTTCCGCCGCGACCGTGCGCAACGTGATGCAGGATCTGGAGTTTCTTGGCCTTCTGAACAGTCCGCATGTGTCGGCCGGGCGGGTGCCGACGCAGGCCGGGCTGCGAATGTTTGTCGACAGCCTGCTGGAGGTCGGATCGGTCGCGCCGGAAGATCAGGAACGGATCGACGCCACCATGGGCCCAAGTGATCAGGACGTAGCCTCACTGCTGGACGATGTCGGCGCGGCGCTGTCGGTGATCACGCGCGGGGCCAGTGTGGTTCTTGCACCAAAGCGCGAAGCCGCGATCAAGCACATCGAATTCGTCGCCTTGGGCGCCGATCGGGCGCTGGTTGTTCTGGTTTTCGCCGATGGGCAGGTCGAAAACCGGATTTTCGCCCCACCCCCCGGGCAGACACCTTCGTCAATGCGCGAGGCGGCAAATTTCCTGAACGCGCTGGCCGAGGGCCGGACCCTGTCCGAACTGCGCCAGAATATGGTCGCGGACATCGCGCATCGCCGGCAGGAAATCGATTCGCTGGCGCGTCAGATGGTCGAAAGCGGGCTGGCCCTTTGGGAGAACGCCGGGGAATCCTCAGAACGGCTGATCGTCCGGGGTCGGTCCAATCTGATCGAAGGCGCAGCAGATCACGTCGAAATCGACCGAATCCGTGAGCTTTTCGATGACCTTGAACGAAAGCGGGACATCGCCGAATTCCTGAACCTGACCGAGGCCGGTGACGGTGTGCGCATTTTTATCGGTTCCGAGAACAAGCTTTTCTCACTTTCTGGTTCAAGTCTGGTGGTTTCTCCCTATATGAACGCTGACCGGAAAATCATCGGCGCGGTGGGCGTCATCGGACCGACACGGCTGAACTATGGCCGTATCGTTCCGATCGTGGATTACACCGCCCAACTGGTGGGCCGCCTTGTCTCGGATCGGGGCAAGGGCTGAAACAGACGAGGGCTAGGAATGTCGCAGGATCAGGCAGCTTCGCACGAGGTGGAGCTGGAAGAATTTGAACTGGCGGAAGACGCCGCCGAGCTAGAGGCCCTTCGGGCCGAGCGCGACGAGATGCGCGACAAGTTCATGCGCGCCTTGGCCGAGGCCGAGAATTCCCGCAAGCGCGGCGAGCGCGACCGGAAAGAGGCCGAAATGTACGGCGGCACCCGGCTGGCACGTGACCTGTTGCCGGTGTTCGACAACCTTAGCCGCGCGCTGCAGGCGATCCCGGAAGAAAGCCGCGCCACATCGTCGGCGCTGATCGAGGGTCTGGAACTGACGCTGCGCGAGCTGACCAATGTGATGGCAAAGCACGGCATCACCACGATCACCCCTGCCGTGGGCGAAATGTTCGATCCGCAAATGCATCAGGCAATGTTCGAGGCGGCGCTTCCCGGCACCAAGGCCGGGCAGATCATCCAGGTGATGACCGAAGGCTTTCTGCTGCACGACCGTCTGTTGCGCCCCGCACAGGTCGGCGTGTCCTCAACCACAGGCGGCTGATCCTTGCCCTACCCCCCGGAGAAGGCTTTCTGCCCTCTCCGGACCTCTCCCGAGGATATTTCTCCAGAGAGGAAGCCGAATTTTAGTTAAGTTTTAGTCGCTTGTTTAAGTTCGTAGATCAGGCGCAATGCTTCGATCGGGGTCAGTTCGTCCGGGTGGATGTCTCGCAAGCGGGTCTCGACCGGCGACTCTTTGGCGGTTGGTTTCAGGGCCTGCACCGGGGCCGCACGAAACAGTGGCAGATCGTCGATCAAGGTCGCGGCCTTGCCGCCTTCGCGTTCCCCATTTTCCAGCGCTTCCAGCACCACCTTTGCCCGCTCGATCACCGATGCAGGCAGGCCCGCCAGTCGCGCGACCTGCACGCCATAGCTGCGATCCGCCGCACCCTTGCGGACCTCGTGCAGGAAGATGACGTCACCCTCCCATTCTTTGACGGTGACAGTGGCGTTCTCGACCCCGTCAAGCTTGGCCGAAAGCGCGGTCATCTCATGGTAATGGGTGGCGAACAGGGCACGGCAGCGGTTGGTCTCATGCAGATGCTCCAGCGTGGCCCAGGCGATGGACAAGCCGTCATAGGTCGCGGTGCCGCGGCCGATTTCGTCCAGGATCACCAAGGCGCGGTCATCGGCCTGATTGAGGATTGCAGCGGTTTCGACCATCTCGACCATGAAGGTCGACCGCCCCCGCGCCAGATCATCGGACGCACCAACCCGACTGAAAAGCTGGCTGACAAGGCCGATGCGGGCGCGGGTTGCGGGAACATGGCTGCCCGTTTGCGCCAGCAGGGCAATCAGCGCATTCTGTCGCAGGAAAGTGGATTTGCCGGCCATGTTGGGGCCGGTCAAAAGCCAGATCGCCGGGGTAGCGGCGTCGGTCAGATGACAGTCATTGGCAACAAACGGGGTGCTGCCTTGCCGCCGCAAGGCGCGTTCGACCACCGGATGGCGTCCGCCGGTGATCTGGAAGGCGCGGCTGTCATCAACTTTCGGTTCGCACCAGCCTTCATCCGCAGAAAGGTCGGCAAACCCGGCGGCAAGGTCGATCTCGGCCAAGGCCCGCGCCGCATGGGCAATCGGACCCGAGGCGTCCAGAATGGCGGCCTTCAGGTCGGCATAGTGGCGCTTTTCGATCTCAAGCGCGTGATTTGCCGAATTCAGGATCCGCGTTTCAAGATCGTTCAGGTCAAGCGTTGTAAAGCGGACCTGACCGGCTGTTGTCTGGCGGTGGATGAACAGTTCCGGCATGGCGCGCATGCGGTCTTCGTGTGTCGTCGTGGTTTCGATGAAATAGCCCAGCACGTTGTTGTGCTTGATTTTCAGGCCAGGAATGCCGGACTGGTTGGCATAGTCGGCCTGCATGCGGCTGATGACCCCACGCCCTTCGTCGCGCAGGGCGCGGGTGTCGTCCAGTTCGGGGTCATAGCCGGTGGCGATAAATCCGCCATCGCGGATCAGAAGTGGGGGTTCGGCGACCAGCGACCGGTTCAGCAGGTCAACCAGGCTGGCGTGGCCGATCAATGCTTTGGCTGCCTCGGCCAACAAGGGCGGTGCGTCGGCCAGCAGGGCGGCGATGCCCTCGGCTTGCTCGAGTCCGGCCCGGATGGCGTTCATGTCTCGCGGGCCGTCGCGGTCCAGGGCAAGGCGGGACAGGGCGCGGTCGATGTCGGGAACCCGGCGCAAGGCCTCCCGCAAGCGGTCGCGCAGGGTTGGGGACAGCAGCAGGTGATCAAGTGCGGCCTGTCGGGCGTGAATCACGCCAAGATCAAGCGATGGGGCGGACAGACGCCGCTCTAACAGACGCGCGCCTGCGGATGTCGCGGTCCGGTCGATGGCCGCCAGCAGCGACCCTTCACGACCACCCGAAAGCGCCTGCGTCAGTTCAAGATTGCGACGGGTTGCGGCGTCGATCTGCATCGTGCCGCCATGGGCCTCACGGACCGGGGCGCGCAGAAATGGAAGGCGGCCGCGTTGGGTCAGGTGAAGATAGTCGACCAGCGCGCCCATTGCCGACACTTCGGCGCGGTCAAAGCTGCCGAATGCGTCCAGTGAAGCGACGGCGAACATCTCGCAAAGCCGTTTTTCGGCGCTGGTTGAATCAAAGCTGCCGCGAGACAGGGGGGTGACCGAGACCCCCGTATCAAGCTGTGTGGTGGTGATTTCGACCTCGCGGGATTCGTTCAGCAGAAGCTCACGCGGGGCGATGCGGGCAAGATCGGGGTTCAGCCGGAGAAGGGAGGACGGCATGACCCGGAACTCGCCCGTCGAGATGTCCGCCCAGGCGATGGCGGCCTGATCGCGGACCTCGGAGAAGGCGGCAAGGAAGTTGTGGCGCCGGGCTTCGAGGAGCGAGTCTTCGGTCAGGGTGCCGGGGGTTACAAGGCGGACGACGTCGCGCTTGACCACCGATTTGTAGCCGCGCTTCTTCGCTTCTGCCGGGTCTTCCAGCTGTTCAGCTATGGCGACCCGGAAACCTTTCCGGATCAGGGTCAGAAGGTAGCCTTCGGCGGCATGGACCGGGACGCCGCACATGGCGATGGGGTCGCCCTGGTGAAAGCCGCGCTTGGTCAGGGCGATGTCGAGGGCGGCGGAGGCGGCGACGGCGTCGTCGAAAAACATCTCATAGAAGTCGCCCATCCGGTAGAAAAGCAGGGCACCGGGATTGCGGGCCTTGATTTCCAGATACTGCGCCATCATCGGCGTGACGGTGTCATCGGTCACTTTCATTCCCCCGGCTGTGGAGGGAGACTATCGGGCGCGGGGCGGGTGGGGAAGGGGGTGTCCACAGTGGACATTCCTGGGAGATCGTTAGATTTCAAGGAGTTGGTTGTGGGCGTTCAGTATTTGTTAGGATTTCGCCCGTTCGAGTGACTTTCATACTGAGCGCTGACGCGCATTCTTTTTGTCTTGCCTCTGGCGCAAGCGCCGACCGGCTCGGGCATTGGGTGCGCTTCGCCCCCCCATGCCAGTCGTTTCTTGAATCAATGGCGAAACCACCGGCATACCCAGAGGATATTTGTTGAAGAGAAAGCCGGGTTAAGTGCGATCAGGTCAGACCCGCGACGAGGGCGTCGAAGACGGTGCGGGTGCGGGCGAGGCGGCTTTGGTCTTCGTGCATCACCACCCAGGCCTCGAACGTTGGGGTGAGGTCGGGAAGGAGGCGGATGAGCCCGGAGCGTTCGCCGATCCCCACCTGGCAGATGCCGAAGCCCAGCCCCTGCCTGATCGCGGCAAGCTGGGCGAGGTCGTCGTCGCTGCGGAAGACCGTGCGCTGCGGTGGGGCGAGGCCGTGCTGCCGCAGACCGGCGGCAAGGGTTTCGTCCCGGTCCTGACCGATCATCAACCCGGTGGCGGCCAGCGCGGGAAAATCCAGACCCTGCAGGCGCTGGGCGAGCGTCGGCGCGGCAAAGAGGCCGACCCGCATTTGGGCGACTTTTCGGGCGATCAGCGCCTCTTGCTGCGGCGGGGTCAAACGGACGGCGATGTCGGCGTCGCGGCGGAGGAGGTTCGTGATGTCATTGGTGAGCACAAGCTCAATTTCCAGCGTTGGCCACCGGGCCAGGAGGTCAGCAAGGATCGGTGGCAGGATCTCGACCCCGTAGACCCGGCTGCAGGAAATCCGGACCGCCCCCGCGACACTGTCAGCGGCAGCCGAAGCGAGGCGGGCGAAGGCCTGGGCGGCGGCCTCCATCGTTTCGGCCTGCGCCATCAGGGCGGTGTGGCCGGCGACGGGGATCAGGCCGGTCGCCGAGCGGGCGAAGAGCGTTGCGTCGATCAGGGTTTCCAGCGCCTCGATCTGGCGCCGGACGGTCGGTTGCGACAAGCCCAACTGCCGGGCAGCAGCGGAGAGGCTGCTGGTGCGGCAGACTGCCAGGTAGGCGGCGAAGAGTTCCCAGTTTGCGGCGGCGAGCTTCATAAATTCTTTCTAGTCTACTGGCCGAAGTTAGACAATCGTGATGGGAGTGGGTCTGGGGTAGCCATAGAGCGTCGGACAAGAAGCGACATGGAGACAAGAGATGACAAAGATGCAAAGCCCCGCTGCGGTCGTGACCGGGTTTCCGAACCTGGTGCTGCGGGCGGAAGGTGCGATGCTGCTGGCGGCTGCGGCATTGGGCTATGCGCAGACTGGCGCGGGATGGGGGTTGTTTGCCGTGCTGTTCCTGGTGCCGGATGTGTTCATGCTGGGCTATCTGCGCGGCCCCCGGATGGGTGCGGCGATCTACAATGTCGGGCACAGCACGATTCTGCCGTTCCTGGTGATCGGCCTGGGCCTGATGCTGCCGGTGACGGCGATGTTGGCGGTCGGGCTGATCTGGATGGCGCATGTCGGGTTCGACCGCGCGGTGGGCTATGGGCTGAAGTATGGCGCGGGGTTCAAGCAGACCCATCTGAGTGCGCCTGCGGTTTGAAGAGTCGGGGTGAACCCCGACCTACAAGACATACCGCGAAATGTCGGCCGAGCGGGCAAGGGCACCCAGATTGGTTTCGACGAACGCCGCGTCCACGGTCACCGACTGACCACCCCGGTCGGGAGCGTTAAACGAGAGTTCTTCGAACACCCGTTCCATCACCGTGTAAAGCCGCCGGGCACCGATGTTCTCAATCGCGCGGTTCACTTCGGCGGCGATGCGGGCGAGGGCCGCGATGCCGTCCGGAGTGAAGGTGACGGAAACAGCTTCAGTCCCCATCAGAGCCGCATATTGCCGGGTCAGGGCATTTTCGGTCTCGGTCAGTATGCGGACGAAGTCTTCTTCGGTCAGGGGCTGCAGTTCAACCCGGATCGGCAAGCGGCCCTGCAGTTCGGGTAAAAGGTCCGAAGGTTTGGCGGTGTGGAAGGCACCGCTTGCAATGAAAAGGATATGGTCGGTTTTGACCGGTCCGTGTTTGGTCGAAACCGTGGTGCCTTCGATCAGGGGGAGAAGGTCGCGCTGCACGCCTTCGCGGGAGACATCGGCCCCGCGTGCGTCGGAACGGGCACAGATCTTGTCGATCTCGTCAAGAAAGACGATGCCGTTTTCCTGCACCGCCTCCAGCGCCGCAGTCCGAACCGCCTCGTCATCTAGCAGTTTGTCAGCCTCTTGCCCGATCAGGATGTCATAGCTTTGCGCGACGGTCAGGCGCTTGGCGGTCGTGCGGCCACCAAAGGCTTTCAGGATGTCCTGCAGGCCCTGCATCTGGCCTTCCATCCCCGGCATGCCAAAGCCCATTGCCGGGGGAGCCGCGTCGGGCAGGTCAAGGTCGATCAGGGTATCGTCAAGTTCGCCGCGCTTCAGCTTGCCACGAAACAACTCGCGCGTTTGTTCGCGGGCGTCCTTGCCGGCGACAGCCTCGATCACGCGGTCTTCGGCGGCCTTTTGGGCGCGGGCTTTCACATCCTCGCGCATTTGGGCGCGGGTGTCGGTCATTGCCACGTCGACGAGGTCTCGGATGATGCTGTCGACATCGCGGCCGACATAGCCGACCTCGGTGAACTTGGTCGCCTCGACCTTGAGGAACGGCGCGCGCGCCAGTTTCGCCAGACGGCGGCTGATCTCGGTCTTGCCCACGCCTGTAGGCCCGATCATCAGGATGTTCTTGGGATAAACCTCATCCCGCAGATCGTCGCCCAACCGCTTGCGCCGCCAGCGGTTGCGCAGGGCCACGGCGACGGCACGTTTGGCATCGGCCTGGCCGATGATGTAGCGGTCAAGTTCCGAGACGATTTCGCGCGGGGTAAGGTCGGTCATTCGGTCGATCCATAGGGAGGAAGGCTGGCCTTGCCGGGGAAGTTCGGCAGAACGCGCATGACGAAGGCGCGCAGTTGCACCCACCAGGTTCCGATGGCCGTTATGAACGCGCCAAGAAGAAGGAGGACGAAGATCCAGCTGGTCCCACCGCCTTCGCCCATCACCCAGGCAATGACGATGGCGATATAGGCGATGGCGGCGGTCAGGAAGCTGCGCCGGTCGATCACAAGGGCCAGCACGGTGATCATGACAAGCGCAATGGACATTAGCCCGATGCCGCCGCCATTCATCAGCGTGACGGCAACCGTGTTGACCAAGGCGGGCGCGGCAAGAAGGTGGCACCAGAAGGCGGTGGCGGCGTGGCGGCCAAGACGGTGCGGGTCGCGGGTGTCGAACCACATGCCGACAAGGAAGGCGCCAATGCCGAAGAGTAGCGTGGCGGTGGCAAAGGCCGGGCTTTCGCCCAGGTCGAACAGCTGTTGATAGCCGCCACCCACCATTCCGACGACATTGGCGGCGGAGGCAGTGATGGAATAGACCGCGCCGAGAACTGCTCCACCCGTCAGGAAGGCCGCGAAGGGCAGCCGGAACCGGCGATACCAGATCACCATGCCAAGGGCGGCAAGCAGGAAGCCACCGATGGCCACGCCGCGTTCGTCGATGCCGCCGCGCGCAAGAACAGTGAAGGCGAAGATCAGGATGCCGGTGCCATAAGCGCTGGCAAGGACCATGGAGGGCAGGGTCATCCGGCGCTTGAGGGTGAAGTAGGTGGCCCACCACCAGGCGATGGCGGCGGACAAGAGCGGGACGAGGGTCAGAAGCGCAAAGCCACCGAACGCCGCAAGGAGGGCGGTGACCCCGGTCAGCAGGATGATCAGGCCGATCGAGATGAAGATTTCGGAAAAGCCCCGGAAGAATTCGAAGGGTTCGTCCTCGGCAGGAAGGCTGGTGCGGACGCCCTCACGCACTTGACCAAGGGTGATCAGCCGGGCGGCTTGCGCCTCGTCCAAGATGCCGGAGGCAACGGCAGCGCGCAGGTCTTCGCGGGTAAGGGTCATGCGGTAATCCTTTCGACGGTCAAATTGCCATTGGTGTAAACGCAGATGTCGGCCGCAATCGCCATGGCGCGGCGGGCGATGTCTTCGGCGGGCAGATCGGTGGTCATCAGGCCACGCGCGGCGGCAAGGGCATAGTTGCCGCCCGAGCCGATGGCGGCCACGTCATGTTCGGGTTCCAGCACGTCGCCTGCGCCGGTGATGACGAAAAGGTCGGTGCCGTCGGTGACGATCAGCATCGCCTCGAGGTTGCGGAGGTATTTGTCCATACGCCAGTCCTTGGCGAGGTCAACGCAGGCGCGGGCCAGTTGGCCGGGTGCGGCCTCAAGCTTCTTCTCCAGCCGTTCCAGCAGGGTGAAGGCATCAGCGGTGGACCCCGCAAACCCGGCGATGATGTCGTGGCCACCGGGGGAAAGGCGGCGCACCTTGCGGGCGGTGCCCTTGATCACGGTCTGGCCAAGCGAGACCTGACCATCGCCCGCCACCACAACCTGACCCCCACGACGAACCGCAAGGATCGTGGTGCCGTGCCAGCCGGGAAATCTGTCGTCTGCCATCGGGGCCTCCATTGTCATTTCCCAATATGAATGGGCAGACTGACCACCACAAGGTCAGGCAAACCCATGTCGGAACGCGTGTTGCACATCTACCTGCATTCCCCGTGGCGCGAAGCGGCCGCGGCGGGAAAGGTAAACCTGTTTCAGCGCATGGCGCTTGCTTTGCCGGGCTGGCGTCTGGACTTTCATCCCGATACGCCGGAGGAACGACATCTGGCGCCAGACCGGGGTCCGGGCCTGTTTCACATGCAAGAACCAACCGGCCCGCACATCCTGTGCTTGCGAAAGTCTTATATCATGCCGTTTTGGCGGATTGAGGCGGTGGCCGAGCGTTGGTTGTTCGATGTAGCACTGACGCGATTCGAGCCGGACCTGATCCCTCGCGATGAGGCGGCGAGTTTTGTGAAGCGTTGGTATCCCAAGATCATTGGGAACCTGTCGCCCAGCCGGGAAGGATTCGTGCTGGTCCCACTGCAGGGGCGGTTGAGTCAGCACCGCTCTTTTCAGGCGGCGAGCCCGCTGCAAATGGTCGAGACCGTTCTGGACCGGGTTCCGAACAAGCCGATACTTGCAACCCTGCACCCGAATGAGCGGTACGATCCGGTCGAGCTTGACGCGCTTAATGCGCTGGAGCGCCGCTTCCCGCGTCTTCAGGTGGTGAGCGAACCGACGTCTGCCTTGCTGCCGGCCTGTGATGCTGTGGTGACCCAGAATTCGGGGGTAGCATTGCTTGGGTTTTTCGCGAAAAAGCCGGCTGTGCTGTTTGCCGAAAGCGACTTTCACCATATCGCGGGATCGGTGCCACGGGACGGAACTGACGCAGCATTTTCAGTCCTGGACGGGCCGTCACCAGAGTTTTCGCGGTACTTATGCTGGTTCTTGCGCAGACAAGCGATCAATGGCGGCGCGCCAGAGTGTGAGGCACAAATACGCGCGCGGTTCTTGCGGCATGGCTGGGATGTCTGAAAAGAAAAACGCCCGCGCGATTTGGCGCGGGCGTTTCAAAAGGCATTGATCCGGGATTAGCGGCGCAGGCCGAGGCGTGCGATCAGCGAGGCATAGCGGGCCTCGTCAACTTTCTTGACATAGTCCAGCAGCTTGCGGCGCTGGGCGACCATCATCAGAAGACCACGACGGGAGTGGTTGTCCTTCTTGTGGCCCTTGAAGTGCTCGGTCAGGGTGGCGATGCGCGACGACAGGATCGCAACCTGAACTTCCGGCGAACCGGTGTCGTTCTCTTTGGTCGCGTATTCCTTGATAAGACGTGCTTTTTCTTCAACGGTGATCGACATCGGGATCTCCTGTTCAAAGGGTTATGGCGCAGGCCGGGATGTCGTCCAGCAAGGCCCTTGGAGGCTCCGCCACGGGGCGGATGCGGGCGTATAGGGGGAAAATGCAGCGTTGGGAAGGGCGATAATCGCGGGCCGAGGTAAGCAGGCACTAAGGTAAATCGCAAAATACGGGCTCAGGCGGGGCCAAGGTGCTTTCGACAATCCGGAGTTCGTGATATCAAAATCCATAAATTCCCTATTCGTGCCAGAAGGTTAACAGAAATATTGGTTAATGGCCGTAGGTGGTCAAGCTGGTAATGAGGTGACGATGTGCTGACTATCATGGCCTTGTTCGGTATCTTTGCCGCCGGTTTTGCGGCGGATGCGGTGCTGTCGTCTTCGTCCGATGACGAAGACGACGATACGGGCTTCCCCGTCGATGCCTCTGACGATCCTGAAGCGGGCGATATTCTGGGGCCGGGCGGTCTTGATCCAAACGAAGGCAATCCAGTTTCCGATGATCTGCCGGATCCGTTGGATGCCGACATGGTACTTATAGGCACCGAAGCAGGTGAAACGCTTTCGGGCGAAGGGGGCAATGACCAGATCGACGGTTTGGGCGGGTCTGATCTGATCGACGGACGCGATGGGGACGACAGTATCAATGCCGGCGCTGGCAATGATTCCGTATCGGCCGGCGCAGGTGACGATGGCGTTACGGGCGAAGCCGGAAACGATACGCTTTCCGGGATGGAAGGTGATGACACCTTGTCGGGCGGGCTTGGCAACGACTCGCTTGCGGGCGGCGAAGGCCACGACTCGTTGGATGGCGGTGAAGGCAACGACGCGCTTCTTGGCGGCGAAGGCGACGACAGTCAGGCCGGTGGGGTTGGCGATGACTGGCTGGCCGGGGGTTACGGAAACGATCAACTGGCTGGTGACAAGGGCAGCGACATCGTCGACGGTGGTGCTGGTGACGACTGGCTGTCAGGCATGGCGGGTGAGATTGACGATTTCGACACCGACTTTCTGAATGCTGGCGACGGCAATGACACACTGGTTCTGGGCGCTGGTGATTACGCCACCGGCGGCGCGGGCGCGGACACGTTCGAAGTTGTCGAGCCGCCGCAATTCGGCGGTGTGGCCGAAATCAGCGACTATGATGAAACCGTCGACCAACTGGTCGTGCACTATGATGCCGAAACGCATCCCGACCCGGTGCTTGGTCTTGAGATCAGCCTCGATGGGTCGCAAAGCACGATCCTTTTGGACGGCGCGGTGATTGCGATCGTCCGGGGCGGCCCTGTGCAGCTGGATGATATCCGTCTGGTCGCAGCGTGAACCTGCCTACCAGCGCATCGGTTTCTGGGCATAACTGACGTAAAGCGGATGACGGGGCTGGTTCTGCCCGGTCAGCCCCAGATGCTCGAGGTCAGCGCCGGTTGCACGAAGCATGTCGGCCACCTTTGCGCCCCGGTCCAAGTGAAGGCCGTGGTTTCCCCAAGCGCAAAGGATGCGGTCTGCCCAGTTGACGCTATCCAGAATGGCGGCATCGTTCCCGGGCCCGACCGGATCCGCTGCCGCGCGCATGACCCGGGGGTCGGTTGCCCGAAAGGCGAAGATATTCGTGACCCGGAACGCCCCAAATCCAAGTGCCCGCGCCCGCCTTTCGCAGCGTTCGACGGTGGGGTCGTTCTGAATCTCGGTCGCAGTTGAAGGGTTGAGCATGATGAAAAGTGCCTTGGGGCCATTTCCCCAAGTGCGTGTCAAAAGGTAGCGGTAGCCCTCACAGTCGGAATAGACCGCCTCTGAGACAGCATCGCCCTTGATGAATTGGCGGGTTATCAAACTTTCACCATTGAACTTTCACCGAATTTTTCAACGAAACGTTTTTGGCGTTGCTGGAGGTCGGGGCCCAGCTTACCAGACCGGCTCTTTGGCGAAAGCCCTGAACATGGTGCACAAGTTGATCTTATGACCCCGATCTTGCATCGCGGTGCCTTCGCCGTTAGCAGAGGATGCGAAT
>CAIXBE010000584.1 GCA_903917595.1 uncultured Rhodobacterales bacterium | reverse complement strand
GAATACCTGACCCGCTATATCGCCGAGGCGGCCGATCTGGCGAATGCGATCCACGGCGCCTACCTTAGCGGCGAGATGCGCTGATGCGGCTGACGGTCAATCATGTGACCCGCTACGCCTATGACCCGGCGGTGCGGTCGGTCGTGCAAAGCCACCGGCTGACGCCGTCCAGCTTTGCCGGGCAGCGGATCATTGACTGGGAGGTCACGGTCCCGGGCGGCACCAAGGGCGCACAGCACCGCGACGGGGCGGGCGATCTGGTGCAGGGCTGGACGATTTCAGGCCCGGTCTCCGAGGTGGTCGTCAAGGTCACCGGCACCGTCGAGACCGAGGATCTGGCCGGGGTCCTGCGCGGGCACCGCGAGGCGATTTTGCCCGACTGCTATCTGCGCGACACGCCAGCCACCCGCGTCGATGCTGCGCTGGACCAGCTTGCGCGCGGGGTCGTTGCTGCGGACCCCCTGGGCCTGGCCCATGCGCTGTCGGCCGTCGTGGCGGACGCAATCGCCTACCGCCCCGGCGTCACCCATGCCCACACCACCGCCGCCGAAGCGCTGGCGCTGGGCGAAGGGGTCTGTCAGGATCACGCCCATGCGCTGATCGCCTGCGCCCGGGCGCGGGGGGTGCCGGGGCGCTACGTCTCGGGCTACCTGTTCGCTGATGCTGCGGGTGCCGCGCACGAGGCAGCGCATGCCTGGGCCGAATTGCATGTGGCGGGGTTCGGCTGGATCGGCTTTGATCCAGCGAACCGCTGCTGTGCCGATGACCGCTATATCCGGCTTGGGTCGGGTCTGGACGCGCCGGATGCAGCCCCGATCCGGGGCATTGCCCGGGGCGCGGGGCGCGAAGCCATGGATGTCACGGTTGCGATTCTGCAGGCGACCCAATAGGGTTCCAGCGGAAAACTGGAGTCTTTCGATGACCTATTGTGTGGGCCTTTTGCTGAACGAAGGCATGGTGCTGCTGTCAGACACGCGCACCAATGCGGGCCTGGACAACATTTCGACCTACCGCAAGATGTTCACCTTTGAAGACCCCGGCGAACGGGTGATCGTGATCATGAATGCAGGCTCTCTGTCGGTGACCCAGACCACGCTGGCCCAACTGCGCGAGGCGATCGACGACCCCGATGCCACGCCTGACACGTCGATCATGCTGGCCCCCACCATGCTGAAGGTGGCCGAGATTGTCGGTGACCGGTTGGCAAAGGTTCGGGCCGAGGTCGACGAAAAACACTCCACCATGCAGGGCGTCACCGCGACCATGATCGTCGCGGGCCAAAGGAAAGGCGGCGCGATGCGGCTGTTCCTGATCTATCCCGAAGGCAATTTCATCGAGGCGACCGAGGACACCCCGTTTCTGCAGATCGGCGAGCACAAGTATGGCAAGCCGATCCTCGACCGGGTGGTGAAACTGTCAACCACGCTGCAGGACGCGCAAAAGGCGGTGCTTCTTTCGATGGATTCGACGCTGCGGTCGAACCTGTCGGTTGGCATGCCGCTGGATCTTTGCGTGATCGAAAAGGATGCCTGCAAGGTCACGCAACGGCGCCGGATCGAAGCCGGAGACGCCGCCTTTCGCGCCATGAGCGACGCCTGGTCGAATGCTCTCCGCGACGGATTCGCGCGGATCACGATCTGATTTTTCGAAAATCGGCTTTAGAACAACAGCTTGTAGACGTTTCCATTGGTATCGGACGCCGTGCCCGTGCCGCTGGCGGTGCCAGAGCCGATGACGAAGGTGCCCTGAACCCGGGTGCCGTCGGCGCAGACGGCGTAGATCTCGCCGCTGTTCACCCCGGCTACGGTCGCAGTTTCGGTGCCAGCTTCGCCGCCGGTCTTTCTCCAGGTCAGGGCAACGCCGCGCGAACTGGACACGACTTTAGGCGACAGCGAGGTCCAGGTTCCTTCACACTTGCCGGCTTCGGGAAGCCGAAAGGTCAGCGCACCGGAAGTGCCCTTGGTGTTCTTTGCCACCGCTTCGATCACTGTGGTTGGGTCGGCTTGGGCGATTTCGCCTTGCAGCGGGTAAAGCTGCATGTTGCTGGTGCCACCAACGCAGGCGGTCAGCGGCAGGATGGCGGCGATGGCAAGGGTGCGGGGGCTCAACATCGGGGGCCTTTTCTGATCGGTCGGACTGTAAGGAAAAGGTTTGGCTGGGGCGCCAGGATTCGAACCTGGGAATGTCGGTACCAAAAACCGATGCCTTACCACTTGGCGACGCCCCAACCGTGCCGCGGTGTTTAGCGGGTGCCCCCAAGCGGTGCAAGGGGCGTTTCTCGAATTTTCGCAGCTTGTCGGTTTGATCCCGCACGGATAGGCAAGGCGCATGATCTGGGACGCAATCATCCTTGGGGCCGGGGCTGCCGGCATGATGGCCGCGATTGAGGCGGGGCGTCGCGGGCGGCGGGTCCTGATCGTCGATCACGCTAAAAAGCCGGGCGAGAAGATCCGGATTTCCGGCGGCGGTCGGTGCAATTTCACTAACCTTGGCATCGCTCCCGACCGGTTCCTGTCGCAAAATCCGCGCTTTGCGCTGTCGGCGCTGAAGCGGTTCACCCAATGGGATTTCATCGCCCGGATGGACGGCGCTGGCATCGCCTGGCACGAAAAGACGCTGGGGCAGTTGTTCTGCGACGGCTCGGCCACGCAGGTCGTGGCGATGCTGACCGGGGACATGGACAAGGCGGGGGTGACGCTGTGGCTGGACTGCGCCCTGGGCGAGGTTCGCAAAGATGGAGCGGGTTTTACGGTCGAGACGGCGCGCGGGCTGCAATCGGCCCGCGCGGTGATTGTCGCGACCGGGGGCAAGTCGATCCCGGCTATGGGGGCCACGGGATACGGCTACCGCGTGGCGGAAAGCTTTGGCCTGCCACTGGTGGAAACCCGTCCGGGCCTGGTGCCGCTGACCTTTGCCGAACAGGAGTTGCACTGGCTGCGCCCCTTGGCCGGGGTGTCGTTGCAGGGCCGGGTGGTCTGCGGACAGGCGGGGTTTGACGAGGCACTTCTGTTCACCCATCGCGGGCTTTCGGGGCCAGCGGTCCTACAGGTGTCGTCCTACTGGCGCGAGGGGCAGGCGATCTCGCTGGACCTGATGCCCGCGCGCGATGCGGCGGCCGAGTTGCGGGCGGCCAAGGCCGCGCAGGGTCGCGCGGCGCTGCGGACGGTTCTGGGGCGCTGGCTTCCGGAACGGTTGGCCCGCCACATCGAGGAGGCGCAGGGGATCACCCTGCCGATGGCCGAGCTTTCGGGCGCGCTGCTGGACCGGGTGGCGCTGGGTTTGCAGGACTGGCGGTTGATGCCGGTCGGGTCAGAAGGCTACCGGACCGCCGAGGTGACGCTGGGCGGGGTCGACACCCGGGCGCTGGATGGCCGCACCATGGCCGCCAAGGCGGTGGCCGGACTGTACTTCATCGGCGAGGTCGTCGATGTGACCGGCTGGCTGGGCGGCTATAACTTCCAATGGGCCTGGTCCAGCGGCTGGGCGGCAGGGCAGGCGGTGTGACTTGCGGTCAAACCCGCAGCGGATCGGCCTTGGCCAGCCGGTCAAAAGCCATCAGGCTGGTGATCAGCGCAGGCATTTGCGCCAGATGGATCATGTTCGGACCATCCGACGGAGCGCGGTCGGGGTCTTCGTGGGTCTCCAGAAACACCCCGGCGATGCCCAGCGACACGGCGGCACGGGCAAGGACGGGCGCAAACTCACGCTGGCCGCCGGAACTGTCGCCAAGGCCGCCCGGAAAGGCAACCGCATGGGTGGCGTCCATGATCACCGGATAGCCGGTCCGGGCCATGATCGGCAGACTACGCATGTCGGCGACAAGCCCGTTGTAGCCGAAGGTGGTGCCACGTTCGGTCAGCAGGATGCGGTCATTGCCGGTCGAGGCGATCTTTTCTGCCACATTGGCCATCCCGTAGGGGTCCAGAAACTGGCCCTTCTTGACGTTGACCGCCGCCCCGGTCTGACCTGCGGCCAACAGAAGATCTGTCTGGCGGCACAAAAGTGCCGGGATCTGCAGAACGTCGACCACTTCGGCCACCTCGGCCGCCTGGGCTGCTTCGTGAAAGTCGGTCAATACCGGCATGCCCATCGCTCTGATCGCCTGCAGCACCTGCAGCCCCGCCGCCATCCCCAACCCGCGCCGGCCTTTCAGCGAGGTGCGGTTGGCCTTGTCGTAGCTCGCCTTGAAGACATATTGCGCGCCGGCCGCGGCACAGGCCTCGGCCATGACCCCCGCGATCATCTGCGCGTGATCCAGACTTTCCAGCTGACACGGACCCGCGATTACCAGCAAGGGCCGGTCGTTGCCGACGGTCAGGCCGCCAATCTTCACATCCTTCATGACATCCTCAGGAAGAGACCTGTTCCCGCAAGATCGCGGCAGTCATCGAGACCATGAGGTAAATGCCAAGCAGGATCAACAGGGTGACCATCGTGTTTTCAAAAGCTCTGGGGTAGGCGGCTTCATCGGGCGGGGTTGGACTGACGGAAACCGACAGATAGCGAACCTGACGCGCAGCCTCGACCCGCGCGGCTTCGACCGATTGAACGGCTTGGGCAAGGATCATCTGCCGGGTCTGCACGTCAGCCTGGGCCATCAGCAGTTCACCCTGCACTTCGGCAAGGCTGGCCCCGCCCGCATTGCCTTCGGTCATGCGCGACCGCAAAGAGGCGATCTCGTCCTCCAGTGTCTTGATCCGCAGCTTGAGCGGTTCCATCCTGGCCAGATTGGGGGTCGTGTTCGATTCCATCTGCGCAAGGGACAGCCGATCCTGGGTAAGCTGTGACTCCAGCGTCGCGATCTGGCTGGTGACAAGCCCAACTTCGGTATCGGAGGACAGAACATTGAAGTCTTCCTGCAATGCAATCAACTGACGTTGGCTTTCGGTCAGCTTATTCTGAGCATCCTCATAACCAGTCTGGGCGTCGACCATCTGGGCCGCGCGCACCCTTTGGGTCAACTGATCGACCTGTTCTTCGGCATATGAGATCAATTGTCCGGCCCATGCCGAGGCGGTGTTGGGATCGACGGCCATCACCTCCATCCGGATCAGACCTTCTGTCGGATCATAGGAAATCTTCACATGGCTGTTGTAGGCGCGATAAGCGGCTTCCATGGTTGCGTCGGGATCCAGACGCTGCAGCGGGTCGATCGCCGGATTCTGGAAATGCGCGCGAAAGCCAAGGTCCGCTTCCAGCCGCAGCATCGCCTCACGCGATTGCAGATAGCCCTGGACGGTAATCGAGTCCGTTGAAGTGGCCAGAGCGGTTCCGGAAAGCAGTCCGCCAAGACCGCCCCCACCACCGGCTGTGGCACCAGCGGTCTGGATCTGGAACTCGGACTTGGTTGCATAAAGCGGCGTGGCCACGTGATAAAAATACCAGCCGGCCAGCAGCGTTGGCAGCAGGACGAAGACCAGCAAACGTCCGAACAGAAGGGCGAGCTTGCGGCGTCGCCGGGTTGCGATGTCGCGCTGCATGCGCTGAATTTCGGTCACCTGGTTAAGCGCGGCACGCTTGTCGGGCGCCGGTTGGCCTATCGGCTTGGTCGCCTTTGGCAGATGAACCTTGTCGCCAGGAAGTCTGGTCAGAGCCCGCCCGCCCCCGGACGACGCGCGGTCCTCCGCCGGTGGAACTGAGACAAGGCGAAGTGGTTCGGCTTCAGGGGCATCCGGATGGATCGGGTCACCTTGGGCAAAAGGGTCTATGCCGGCGCGGCGCAGTTGCAACACCGCGTCGAGATCGGATTGCGCGGGAATATTCTGGCTTTGCGCCAAAAGGCGCGCGCGGCGCAACTGGCGTCCTGTCAGACCTTCGGCGGAGATTGCGGCAAGGTCCTTGTCGTCCGTGAGGTCTTGCTGTGGACTAGCGGATGCCGCCGCATCGGGCTGGCGGAAGTCCTGATTTCCAAAACCGTCGTCATTGTTGGCAAATGGCAAATCATCGGTCGCAGGTCGCTGTGCCGACACCGACACCGGCGCTGGGCGGGCGACACGCCCCAGAAAGAACCGGGCTGCCTTAGGCTTGGTAATCATACAAGCGTTTCGCTTCTTCAAGGGTTTCGAACTGGTAAAGCTTGCCGTCTCGCAAGACAGCGGCCGAGCGGCAGAATTTCTGCAGGGTCTGCGCTTGATGCGAGACAATGATGACGGTTGCAGTCTGTAGCCGTTCACGCAGAATGTTCCCGGCTTTGCGGTTGAACTCGGCGTCCGACGTCGAAGGCATGCCTTCGTCGATCAGGTAAATGTCGAACTCGATCGACAAGAGAAGGGAAAACGAAAAGCGCGATGCCATGCCGGAGGAATAGGTAGCTATCGGCATGTCGAAGTATTCGCCCAGGCCGCAGACCCAACGGCAGAAGCTTTCGACATAGTCCGGGTCAAGCCGATAAAGCTGAGCGATGTAGCGGCAATTTTCCTTGGCAGAATGTTTCCTGTTGACGCCGCCCATGAAGCCAAGGGGGAAGGAAATCCGCGACGTCTTGCGGATATTGCCCTCGTCGGGTTTTTCCAGCCCTGCCATCATGTTGATCAGCGTGGTCTTGCCCTCGCCGTTGCCAGCAAGAATTCCCATCGAATTGCCAAGCTCGACACGGAACGAGGCGCGGTCAAGGATCACCTTGCGCTGCTTTCCGGTCCAGAAGGACTTGGATACGCCATCAAATTCGATCATTTGCCCCTCAGCGTCCCGCATTGCGGCACGGAATGCCTGTCTGTTTAGTATCTCCAAGTTAACATCCGGTTTGTGACCTTAAAAGGGCTTCACCCGGGCATGAGCGGGCAAGGCCCGGCGCTGGCAAGGCAAATTGATGGCTTGGTTGCGCGAAAGGCGGTTGTTTGCGGTCGCTTGGACGTGCTTGCAACATATGTCACCTGCTTGCTGCACCGATTGCGGCGGCATAAGGGGATCCGGCGTGTCATGCGCGTGGGCGGAATTTTGAAAAGGGCGGCGATGAATGTCTGATCTGGTCACGCTTCTGGATGCGGCCCATGCGGCGGTATCGGCCGACCCTGACAACGAGGCGCTGCGGCTGCGGTTCTTCGAGCGGCTGGCCGATGGCGAGATGGTGATCCTTTTGGAGCGCGAAGCCGTAGGCGAAACGCTGGAGCCGCGGGTCTTTGATCTGGAGGACGGGCCCTTCGTGCTGGTCTTTGACCGCGAAGAACGGCTGGCGGCCTTTACCGGCGGCATTGCACCTTATGCGGCGCTGCCGGGGCGGGTGATCGCGGGGATGCTGAAAGGACAGGGGATCGGTCTGGGGGTGAACCTTGGGGTGGCGCCTTCGTCGATGCTGCTGCCCGCACAAGCGATGGACTGGCTGGCTGAAACGCTTGAGGAGGGGCCAGAGGAAGTTGAGGCGCAGCCCGAGGAATTTGTCGCACCACGCGTGCCGGAAGTGCTGATTTCGGCGCTGGATGCCAAGCTGGCCCGCGCCGGGGGGCTGGCCGTGGCCGCTTTGCTCGCCGGGGTGATCTATCGCGGCGGGCGGCGCGGGCACATGCTGGCGTTTGTGGATGTGGCCGAAGGGGCCGAGGCGGCACTTGCCCGCGCGATGGGCGAAGCGCTGGTCTTTTCAGGGATCGAAGCGGGCGAGTTGGACGTGGCCTTTCTGGCCCGCGACGATGCTGCTGCTGTCGCGATGGCTCGCGTCGGCCTGCGGTTCGATCTGCCGGTGCCGGAAGCGCCGGTTGCGCCCTCTGCACCCGGCATGGACCCGTCGCGCCCGCCGAAGCTGCGTTAGTCATATTGAGCGGCTGTTGCCGCAAGCTTGTTTTCTCGCCTCTGTGCGCGAAGGGCGCACAACCGGCTTGGACGATGGGGGCATTCTGCCCCCAAACCCCCTGAGAGTATTTGGGCCAAGAGAAAGCGCATTATTTGGGGTAATATAATACCTCAATCGTAAGATGCTGATATTTAACAAGTAAATATTGCATTGGCGACTTGACGCGCAATGCTGCTTCGGCGATAAGCCCGCATCCGAGTTTCCGGGGGCGATCTTGCCCCCTTCTTCGTTGGGAATGCCATGAAAACCTTCACCGCTACTCCGGCGGACATCGACAAGAAGTGGATCCTGATCGACGCCGAGGGCGTTGTTCTGGGCCGCCTTGCCACGATCGTCGCCAATATCCTGCGCGGCAAGAACAAGCCGACCTTCACCCCCCATATGGACATGGGTGACAACGTCATCGTGATCAATGCCGACAAGATCCAGATGACCGGCAAGAAGCGCGACGACAAGATCTATTACTGGCACACCGGCCACCCGGGCGGCATCAAGCAGCGCACCGCGCGGCAGGTGCTGGAAGGCAAGCACCCCGAGCGTGTCGTTGAAAAGGCAGTCGAGCGGATGATCACCCGCAACCGTCTGGGCCGTCAGCAGATGACCAACCTGCGCGTCTATGCCAGCGCCGAGCATCCGCATGAAGCACAGCAGCCCACCGTTCTGGACGTCAAGGTCCTGAACCCGAAGAATACCCGGAGCGCGTGATCATGGCCGATATCAAATCTCTCGATGACCTGAAGTCGGCTGTCGGCGCGGCACCTGCCGCTGTTGTCGCTGCTCCGCGCGTCGCCGTTCGCGACAAACTGGGCCGCAGCTATGCCACCGGCAAGCGCAAGGATGCGGTTGCCCGCGTCTGGATCAAGCCCGGGTCCGGCAAGGTCGTGGTCAACGGCAAGGAAGTGGCGGTCTATTTCGCGCGTCCCGTGCTGCAGATGATCCTCAAGCAGCCGTTCACGGTCGCCAATGTCGTCGGCCAGTTCGACGTGTTCGCAACCGTTGCCGGCGGAGGGCTTTCGGGCCAGGCTGGTGCGGTCAAGCACGGCATCTCGAAGGCGCTGCAACTGTATGAACCCGCATTGCGTGCCGCCCTCAAGGCCGCCGGTTTCCTGACCCGCGACAGCCGCGTCGTGGAACGCAAGAAGTACGGCAAGCCGAAGGCGCGCAAGAGCTTCCAGTTCTCCAAGCGCTAAGCCCGAACAAGTTCAAGGTTCAACAAAATCAAGCGGTCGCAAGAAATTGCGGCCGTTTTTCATTTTTGGACGTTCTGTAGTACGAAATGGAAATTGACGCTACCTCCTGCCTCAGCTCCAACCCAAGGCAGACTCGGGCCCAAGCCGCCCGAACAGGCAAAGCTGAAACCCTGGCTCTCGCTCGGGCTGGATGAAAATTGGCGGCACCGTCAACATTGAGGTTCGCGTTGGCTTGCGGTAGCGGTAGCAGCGGTAGGTTTGCTGCCGGAACGGAACAGGCGGCAGTATGATCGAGGTCCGACTTCCAACCGATCTGGAGCATTCGCTTTGCGAAGACCTGATCCGATTGGGGCGTGACCACGATGGCGGCTATCTCGTGTCTCGTACCGATGTTCTTGCCGCCGAATGTATGGTCAGCCTGGGACTCAACGAAGACTGGTCCTTTGAAGCCGACTTCACAACCCGTAACGATTGCCCGCTGTTCGCTTACGATGCGTCGGTCGGAGCCTGGGTGTTTCTCAAGCGCCTCATCCGGGCCCTGCGGCATCCGAGCCGTCGCAGAGCTATTGTTAGGCGACTGAATGTATTGATCGAGTACCTCCGGTTCTTTCGCGGCCACCATCTTCACCTGCGATCCTTCGTGGCAGAGAAGCCCGGTCCCAGAACCGTGACCTTTGATGATGTGGCAGCGCGGGTCGGCAAGCGACGGTTCTTTCTGAAAGTCGACATCGAGGGCGCGGAATACGGCATCCTGGACAGTATCATCGCGCTCTCCGGCCAGCTTAGCGGTCTGGTGATCGAGTTCCACGATTGCCACCACAGGCTGGACCGCATCCGCCTGTTTGTTCGCCAGATCGGCCTGACGCTGATTCACGCGCATGCCAACAATTACGGCCCGACCTCAGAAGCCGGGATTCCCAGCGTAATTGAACTGACGTTCTCGGCCTCAACTGCCAAACGGCGCGGTTCGGTGGGGCAACCGCTGCCGCATGTCTTGGACCAGCCGAACAAGGCTGGCACGCCCGAACTGGCTGTTCGCTTCACCGATCCGGACAGTTTACCCGTTTTTAGCCGCTGATTTTCGACCCGTCTGGCCGCCTGTCCTGCAAGAGCGTCGAAGGCCATGCCCGGAACCTGATGGTGCGCAGAGGTCCTGACGATATCGCCCCATGAAAAAAGGGCCGGGAAATCCCGGCCCAGTCAGGGGTGAGCGTTAATGCGCTCGGGGGAATGGCGGGGTCAGGGCTGCCAGAACGGCTTGCTGCACTCTTGCTGGGCGGTCTCGACGTCAAGGCCGATGTCGCGCAGCAAGTGCGGGTCAAGGTGGCCCAGCCGCTGGCGGTCACGGCGGCGGGCAAGGGCGGCCACAAGGGCGCGGGTCATGCGGGCGGCAAGGCCAGTGTGATGGCCAGTGCGGTGACGGGCGGGGAAAAGGGCGGTTTCGGTCCGGGACATGATCAGCTCTTGCGATTTGTATTGATACAATTGTGCGTTCTTGGTAGGCACATTGTAGTCTCGATCGTAAATGAATCGCCAGAGGAACATTGTGACAGATACAAATTGGGCGCCTGATCTGACTCAATCCCCCGGGCCGAAGTATCTGGCCCTGTCGCGCGCCCTTCGGGATGCGATCCGCTGCGGAGAATTACCGGCGAATTCTCAACTGCCTACGGTGCGCGATCTGGCCTGGCGGCTGCATCTGACGCCGGGCACGGTAGCGCGAGCTTACCAACTGGCGACGCAAGAGGGGCTCTTGGCCGCGACCGTGGGACGGGGCACATTTGTGGCCGCACAATCGCCGCGACTGGGGCCGACCCAGGCATTGTATGCTGAACGGGTGACGGGTGGTGCTACCGGACTCGTCGATCTGCGCCCGCCACAGGTCCCCGAAGTGGGGCAAGCCGAGGCGTTCCGCGCCGCTCTCACCGCGATGGCGCAGACCACGGGGCAGGGTTGGCTGGACTATACCAGTCAGTCGGGTGAGGCCCCGTTGCGTGCCGAGATCGTGACCTGGATGGGCGACCGCATTCTGGGCCAGATCGGCCCCGAGGATGTGGCCCTGACCCATGGCGGGCAGAACGCGATCCATCTGATTTTCGACTGCTGCCTGCGCGGCGAGCGCCCGGTCGTTCTGATCGAGGATCTGGCCTATCCGGGCTTTCGCTATGCCGCCCGCGCTGCCCGGGCCGAAGTGGTCCCGGTCGAGATCGACGCATTCGGTATCGTGCCTGAAGCCCTTGAAGCCGCATGCCAACGCCACGGCGCGCAGGTTCTTTGCCTGACGACCGAGGCGCAGAACCCCACCACCGGCCGGATGCCGATTGCCCGCAGGCAACAGATCGCCGAAATCGCCCGGCGCTATGATCTGCAGGTGCTGGAGGATGATTGCTATTCGGTGGCCGAATCCGACATTCCCAGTCTGCGGGCTTTGGCCCCGGAACGGGTCTGGCTGGTCGGATCGGTGTCAAAGACCGTGTCGGCGGCCTTGCGCTTTGGCTATGTGATCTGCCCCAGTGGCATGGGCGAAGCGGGGCGGCTGACCGCCCAACACGGGTTCTTTGCACTGTCGAGGCCCGTGGTCGATTTGATGCTGCATCTGTTCCGCTCGGGTGCCGCGCTGGACATCCGGACCAAGGTGCAGGCCGAATTTGCGCTACGTCAGCGATTGCTGGTCAACCATCTGGGGGCCTTTGATCTTGGCTGGCAGCCGGGTTTGCCCTTTGTCTGGCTGCGCCTGCCACTTGGCTGGCGCGCGTCAACCTTCATCCGCACTGCCGAGGCGCGCGGCGTGCTGGTGCGGTCGGCTGACGAATATGCTGTGGCGCATGGCCGCGCGCCAAATGCGATCCGCATCGCCATAGCGGCAAACATGCCGTTGGAGGCCTTCGAGGCCGCGATCCGCACCCTGGCTGAACTTCTGGCGCGACCGCCGTCCGATCTTTTGGCCTGAGCGCTTCGGCCCATGGGGCAGATGTTGTGGCGCAAAATCATGTTTGGGCAAAGGGTTGAGACGATTGTCTTAACCTGTTGCAAATATGATCCGGTCACAAGGATGTGGTCAATCTTGAGTTGACCGAATGCCTGCCCATGCCG